>JAEUIK010000089.1 GCA_016793185.1 Planctomycetaceae bacterium
GGCCAGCCGCCGTACCGCGTGCAGGAAGAACTGCTCCGTAACTCTCAGGACGCCGACTCCAACGGCGAACGATTAGAGAGTCTGCCGCTGGGTCGTCCCGTCAGCAACGGCGACGACACGCTCGGCGTGCCGATCGCGGCCGAATCGAGCGGCTAGAACGCCGCGCCAAATTAGCGGTACGTGCGTGCACTCGCAGACTAGCCCGAAGCGCCAGCGAGGGCCGCCGTTGCGAACACGGCCGCTAGCGGCCCTTGCTCGCGCTCCGTCTTCTGTAGCCGGTCGCTCTAAGTCCGGTCCGCCTTCGATCAAGACTGGCGGCAAAGTTCTTCCATCGACCGGTCCGACCTTGGTTCCCAGTGCTGAAATAGAAACGCTGTTTGCGATACCGAACCAAGTCACTAGAATCTAAACATGAGCACGAAAAGCCTCTACACCAACTGGCGATTTTGGAGTTGGACCGCGACGGCGTTCACCCTGGGAATCGCGGTCGGGTTTGCGCTCTGCATTGTCGTGGGAATCATTCTGACTGCGACCACGAGCTACGCGCAATAGAGTAGCGCGCCGCCCCACCGGATCTCTTCCGGTTCGGTTCGTCCGCGATTGGGCCGCCCGCTTCGGCTACTTTTCCAGCAACCCCAGCCGTGGGTCGGCCAGATCCAATCGGTACATGATCTGATTGTAATCGTAGCGCGGTGTTTGTTCGGTGTTGCCCGAGAAGAATGTCGAGTAGGTTCCTTCAAAGTAGATCACCCGGCCATCCTCGTTGGCGAAGTAGGGATGCTGCCGGGGATTGTAGAACGTGTACTTGTCGTGCGAGACGATCCGCCGGGCTTCGCGCCAAGGGCCGGTGAGCTCCGCCGCTTCGGCATACCAGACCTCGCCCAGGTTCGACGATTTGCCCTCAGCCTGGTTGCAGATCATCACGAACCGCTGACGCCATGGGTTCCACGCAACCGAGCCGCCGTGCGCGCGCACTGGCTGCTTCGTGCCGGCGTCGACCAGCTGCAGGCGCTCTTCGCCGGGTTTCAGATCTCCCCGGCTGTGGAGGCGTCGTTCGAGCCGCTGATCGAGGTACGACGTGCCGCGCTTCCAGCTCCAGCGGAGCTGGCCGTCGGCGGTTCGATCGAGTTGCGCGGAAGTCACTTGCCCGCGCTCACGTTGCTTGTCGCTCAGCCGCGTTCCTTCTTTGAGTGGGGTGTAGTTCTCGTACTGCGCGAGGTCGAGCAGGGCTTCGGCCGTCGCCGGCACGCGCGTCAGCGGAAACGGATTACCGAAAGAGACGTATTCGGCGCTGCCGTCGCGCGTCCGCAGTGCATGGCCGTGCGGCAGCGCCGGAGCGTCGAGCGGAATGTCGGCGGCGTGGACGAACTTGTGCGCGGCCGCGTCCCAGCGGGCGATTCCCCGCCGGTAGACCTCGAGCAGCTTGCGAACCTTCATGTAGCCGGCGAACATCTGTTCGCTGCCGTCGGCCGCCGGGACAACCGTCAGGGCATCGATCCAGGTCGGTCCGTCCCCTTCCATCTGGCACGTCGCCCGGGCGAAGCACTCCTCGTTCACCAGATAGTTCAAGTCGACCCCAACTTCCGGGGCGAGTCCGCCGTCGGTCGGCAGCTTCGAACTCGCGCCGGGGACGTGGAAATTTCCGAGCGGGTACTTGGGACGGTTCGTGTCGCCCCAGAACCACCAGAGTTCTCCTTGGAAGATCGCGGCTTGCACGCTGTCGGACCCCACGACCTGGGCGTTCAACAGCGGCTCGGCCAGCGGGGCATTACCCCCCGCGAGGATCGTATCGCGATAGATTCCGGCTCCGGTGACGCGATAAAGGCGCTCGGCAATGTTGAGGCGCTTGATGCGGATTTCGGCCTCTCCCCCCGGCGCGGTCAGCAGTATTTTTCCGCGAATGCCGAATCCGTCGGCCGGCATCTCATAGCCATGGCTGGCGACCGCGAAGAAAACCTCGCGATTCATCTGGGCCGGCTCATCGAACGCGACCAGCCCCGCCGAGTCGGTGTAGTACTTGACGTTGTCGACGGTCTTCAGCTCGACCAGGGGGACGCCGCGCCCCGTTTGATCGTCGACGACTCGAATGCGGAAGTAGCTGTGCCCCCCGCCGGGCGGCTCGGCTCCCACGGCCAGCGGCCCAGCCCCCAATAGCCCAGCGACCACGCTGCCGGCGACCACCAGGGTGAGCGCGCATCGAGCAGACAAGCGAACGCCGGGAACGGAGAGTCCCCTGCGCCGGCTCCGAGGATCCGGAACGTGGCTCGCGTGCCAATTCGGACAATGCGGTTTCATCGGCGCCGGCCTCAAGCGTTTCGCAGGCGATGTCGAAGTGAAATCCATCGCGAGTGTAACCTGCCGGCCAGGCAGTGTGTCGTCGTTCGTGACGAGCGCCGCTGGCAGGGGGCGCGGCGGGCACCACAATCGACGTCGCGCGGCCCGGCGACCTGCCCTGTGACGAGGCCCTGGAACTCCGCCCGCATCCCCTTGTGGGGGCACGATTTCCTGCTAACCTTGAGGGACTTACGGAGCTTTGAGGCCGAGTCCGGCAATGCCCGAAACGTGGGTTCGGGCCAAACCGGCCGGGCGTCCGCCGGGCGCATGCCCCGGTCCCCAAAGCCCGACACTTTTTGGCGGCGTAGCTCAGTTGGTTAGAGCAGCGGAATCATAATCCGCGTGTCCGGGGTTCGAATCCCTGCGCCGCTACTTTTGTCTGCAGATCCTGGGGGGATTCCCCCGATGGGCTAACGGTCCTGGGCGTCCCCCCATTCTTTCTGCGACCCCTCGATTCGCAGCGGGCCGGTGAGAGCCTTTCCGTCGCGGATGACGATGTAGGCGTCCGCTCCCGGCGTGCTGTCCCAAGCGAGCTGGGCGATCCCCGCAGCAACCACGGGGGCGGATGGTGCGGTGCGAGACCCCTGGGGGCCGACGGCCACGAGCGCGTACTCGTGGCGGCCCGAGCCGTCGTCGCTGATCACGCGAGGCGCGGCCGGAATGGCGATCGGCGCGGACTTCATCGCGCCTCCCCAGAGCTGCAGCACGTCGCTGGGAGCTGGCAGTCCACCCCCGCCGTAGCCGCCGCCGCCGAGCGACATCATGCCCTGGCCGATGAGCGCGTCGGTGAGGGGCTCGCTATGCCCGGGCCGGAAGGTCTGGAGGCGAATGCGGCCGGGGTGCGTCCCTCCGTTCCATTGGTCGCGCGGGACTTCGGAGAGTTCGAGCCCCTCGCCCTGGACGATCGCCATCTGTCGCCAGGCGCCGTCGAGCCAGACATTCCACGAGATATGCCCGGGCGTGCGGCGCAGCGTGCCGTCGCGCTCCAGGGCGTGGAAGCGATCGTCGAACGGATCATCGATCTCCCCTTTGATCAGCCGGCTGCGGACCCACAGTCCCCCGACTCCCTGGCCGACCGACTTGGCATAAATGCCGCGGGCGATCTGCTGTTCTTCGTAGCCGGGCTCCCATGGTTGGCCGGTGTCGGAGACGATCAACTCGTCGCGGACGATCAGTCGATCCACGGTTAGTTCCTTGACGACCGTGGGATCGAGCTTCAACGCCCCCATCGTGGCGGCCATCGACAACGCGATGGTGATCAGGCGGTCTTTCATGAGCTTGCCTCTCGGGCGGGGTGGCGGCGGAGAATCCGCAGCGAGGACTGCGTGCCGGCATTGTAGTCCGCGTCGGAATCACATGCGCACACGGCACTCTGGACGTGGGGGCGGTGCGCCGCGCGAACGGCACGGCGCGCGCCATGCCACTCGCCCGCGATCCCCGGGGACCACGATCGAGAGGGGTGTGGCGTTTTCGCCACACCCGCGCTTCCCTGCGGGATTGACCTATGCTTGCCGCAAGGTCTGCAGGCATCCGCCGTTTCTGCGCGGCGGTGGTTATTTTCCGCAATTCACGACGAGGACCATTCCCATGAAGCGTTATCTGATCGTGGCCCTGGCTTGGACGGCGCTGGCCGGATTCGTGACTTCCGACGCATGGGCGCGCGGCGGCCACGGGGGCGGGCATCACGGAGGTGGTCACCATGGCGGCCATCATGGGAGCCACCACGGCCACCACAGCCACCATGGCCATCACGATCACCACCACACGCACACGCATCATCACGTCGGCCACCATACCGGCAACCATGCGTTTGGGCATGGCTGGAATGGCTATGGCCGGGGGGCGTGGGGGTGGGGCGCCGGTGGTTATGCGTGGGGCAACCCGTGGGGGGCTGCCAGTTGGGGAACGACGGCTGCCTGGTTGGGACTACCGGCCGTGGAAGCTGACAACGTTGCCGTGGTTGAATCCGGCAGCAACGAACTAGCGACGCCGCACACGCCGGCAGTGGTCGCCGACACGAACCTGGACAAAAGCGATGATGGCGATAACGGCGCCGGCGACGACAGCGACGACACGGTCGCGGACAACAACGGACCGATCGAGCAGCCCGCCGGAGCGACGGCGCTGGCTGCCAGTGGCGTCGCCGACCCCGCAGCGCAGGCCAAGTTCCTGCCGCTGGGCGTGTACACGATCGCGCCCGAGGGCGAGACCGAGGCTGTCGCGATTCTGCACCTGGCGGTGAGCAAGGAGGGGATCGTGCGTGGCACTTATCACGATCTGAAGACCGACAAGGACGAGACGATCCGCGGCGCAGTCGACAAGAACGAGCATAGCATCGCTTGGACGATCGGGGCCGACGGCAAGACGATCTTCCACACCTGGCTCGAAGACCTCACGGAGCAGTCGGGCCCGGTAACTGAGAAGACGGCCCAGGGACAAACCCGCGTGCTGACGATTGCCCGCTACACGGAGGAAGACGCCAAGCAGGATGGAATCGAAGCGCCGGCGGAATCGCAGACGAAGTAGGGAATTCACCGACGGCCCCAGGGGATGCCGCAGGCATCCCGCCGCCCGTTCAGCTCGAGCCGCGCCGCCGACCTCGGTCGTCGGCGCGGCTCTTTTTTTGTTTCGGCGGGGCGAGTTGCCGTCTTGGCCGAGAGCGTCGGCACGCTGGCCGACTCCTGTGACTTTACCGACTGGGTTGAGGCGACCAGTTGCGCGCGTTGCAGCGTTGCGCTTTTGCGAAACCGCCGCAACTCCGCTGGATTCTGATTGGGGTTTCGCGCGGGCCCGATATATTGCGAGATACAGTCGTTCGCGCGCGAATTGCTCCGGCCTGGCAGGAAGCTGGCAAGCAGCGCGGGCAGCGCTGCGTCGCGCAATGCACGGCCGACCGCTTGTCACCCAGGAAGCACGTGGCAATGATCCAACAAGCCCAACACGTCCCGGTGGAATTGCTCTCGCGCGCTCAGTATGCGGCAGTCGTCAAGCCGCTATTGCCCTCCGAAGCCTTCGTTCCCTCGAAGCGTCCGCTGTGGCAAATCGGCCTGCACCTGGGCGTGATCGCGCTCTGCATTGCGGGCATCGCGGCGGTGCCCTACCTGGCGGTGCGATTTCTGCTTTCGGCCGTCATCGGGCACAGCCTGATGTGCCTGGTCTTCCTGGCGCACGAGCTCTCGCACGGCGGCATCCTCCGCGGTTCGCGGTTGCGCTATCCGCTGGAGGTGATTCTCTGGGGGATGAACGTGGTGCCTGCCACCATGTGGCGGCGCATCCACAACGAAACGCACCATGTCCATGCAAACACGCTGGGGGACACGGATCGTTATTTTCGCGAGTGCGAACTGCACGAACCGGGCGGAACGGCGCGGCGGTGGTATGCCCGCTGGTTCATGCCGCACCGCTTGACGTCGAAATGGAATCTCGGCGTCGGCTTTCACTTCGTGACCTACATCGTGCGGCACCTGGCTACCGTCTATCTGCCCGGCGAACACAAACTCTCAATCGTGACGGCCAAGCCGCACTATCGCCCGGGCGACAAAGCGCGGATCCTGTTCGAACTGGCGTGCATCGCCGCCATGCAGCTGGTGATCTACCTGGCCGTGGGGCGATCGCTGACGGCCTACCTCTTCGCGGGGCCGGTCGCGCTGCTGTTCACCTCGACGTTCGCGATGTCCTACATCTGGACCAATCACTACCTGCATGGATTGCATGAGCTGCACGACCCCTTGGTCGGATCGACCTCGATAGTCGTGCCGCCGCTGTTGGATCGACTCCACAGTTACTTTTCGTACCATACCGAGCACCATCTCTTCCCCGGCATGAGCGCGCGGTACTATCCCCTCGTCAGCGAAATCCTGCGGCAGAAGTTCCCCGAGCGCTACCATCGCATCACCTATCGTGAGGCGTGGAGTCAGCTCTGGAAGGGGGAACTGCATATCGTCGAGCCGGCGGTCACGAAACCGCTGGTCGATGCGACGGAAGCGGGCTTGAGCGGTCCGCATGGATCGTTCGGCGAGACGCCGGCCGCGCCGCCTGCGGCGGCGAGCACTCCGCGGGAGAACGGCGCCCCCGCCGGCGGGCCAGCACCGTCAGCGGTCACTTCCTGAATCGCGTGATCTCGACGGTTCGTCGCGCGCGTGCGCCAGGTCGGGCAGATTCCCGCGACCCGGATTTCCCGCGCGCGCTCGATGTTGTGCGGCAGCGAGCCGCACGCGCAAAAGAACAGCCACGCAGTACCTCTCGACACTGCGTGGCCGAGCTCTCTGGGCCCGCCCGGAGTCGCTAAACAGGGAGGCGGACCGAGATCGCCATCGGGAACTACCTGAATGCTTTTGGGCTGGTTTCAACGGTGTCTCCTTTTCTTGCCAATCGAGCACCCATTCGTGGTTGACTAGCTCTTGAGAGGGGTGCGCTGGAGCGCGTCGTTGTTGGTCAGAAGTTGTCAATGCACTGGCTGACCAGCGACCAGCAGCGACGCGCCCCGCATACCGGTGCATTGCGTCAGTCGCTCGGCCGCTGGGCCCGCAGAGGGGGACGCGCGAGTGAGACCATTTGCCTCACACGCACAACTCACCACAAATCGCGAAAAATGACATCGCCAGTGGCGCTTGAGCCGAGCTGCTGGCACGTCAGTTGCATTCGCGTTTCTTGACGATGTTTCGCAGCGTCGCCCGCCCGCGCGGGACGGGTGCCGTCCAACGGTGCGAGGTACCTATGAGCACTACACTCCTTCGCGATCGAACGATTGTCCTACGGCGTCGCGTGGCAGCTTCTCGGCCCTCGAGCACGTGGTTCGCCAGGCCGAATGGCGAGCTCAGTCCGTGGGGAGTGGTGCTCGTGTTCAGCACCTGGACGGCGCTCGTTGGCTACATTTGGATGGAAGCGCTCGGATAGTCCGCGCGGGGCTCCCGCTGCCGCGATGAAACGACCCTGAGGACCAGTGACGAAGTCAATAAGGAAGCAAACATGTCGCTCGGACGCAACTCGACACTTCCCTATCGGCCAGGCGACCGCATTCGCAATCGTCATCACGAGTGCGGCACGGTCATATCGCTGACGAACAATGTGATGGTAGTTGAGCTGGACGACGGCCGGCGCGTGACGACCTCGGTGTTCGAGGTGACGCTGGCCCAGCCCGCCCCATACTCCCCCTCGGCGGGCGACAACGACAGCAATATGTCGAATTCGTGTTAGCTCTTGCGACCAATTAGGGAGGCCTTGCCAGCCTCGCTAGATCTGGTCAATCCGCACGCTCCGACGGACTTGCTCGCGGCGCCGGGCGGCATCGATCTTGGCCGCGACGTCGCCAACGTTTTCAATGCCGCGCATCCAGAGCGTCGGATCGGTGCGATCGGACGAGCGAATCTGGATCGTCCCCACTCCCAGCAGGCGCTCGATGATGCCTTGCTGGAACGTGATGTCGTGCATGTCGATCACTTCCACGCGATCGATGGTGCGCATCAGGATTCCGCGCTCCTGAAAGAGACGCTGGCTGGTGAGACGGTAGTGGATGCTCAACCGGCGATAGAGCAGGGTCAGGGCGGCGAGCAGCCAGGCCGCGAGGATCGCCAGAAAAATGCCTCCCCAAATCCGTCCGTCGCGCGTCAGCGCCAGCCCCACTCCCACCGTGGTGGCCGAGAGGGCCGCGAGTCCCGCCCAGGTGCCGATCATGGCCTTGGGCGAATAAGTTCCGCGCCAGAGATCTTCTTCGGGATCGTCGGCGGCCGGTCGTCGACGCGAGAAGGCCTGTGCCGCGGCCGGCGGGGCGTCGTCGGCGCTACGGTCCAGATCAGTCCGCTCCCGGCTGCGACGGGGAGTCGCCGCGGCGAGTTGCGCGCCGCAGCGCGGGCAAAACGCGGCATCGTCGGGGACTTGGGCGGAGCATGCGACGCACTTCATGGCGGTGAGTCTCAGCGGAGTGGGGCGGGCAGAACCGCGACGCGACCAACCGTCGGGTGTGCGGCGCGGAGCATTATACGGGGATGATCGACCGCCGCGAGTGCGCCCGGCAGCGAACTCGCGGTCCAGAGAGCAAATCGCGCTCAGCTAGCAATTCCACAAGATTTCGGGGGGTGGGACGCTTCGCAATACCGCATTTAGCGGTGTATAGTGGAGCGAGCGCCGTGCCCGATCTGGATCGTCCGGGCGGGAACGTCGTTTCGTTCCTCGCGTTTCGCCTTGTGCCTGCCATGAAATGTCCTTTCTGCCATGTCGACAATGATCGGGTAATCGACTCCCGTGCCAGCCAGGATGCCTATGCGATCCGGCGGCGGCGCGAGTGTCTCGCCTGCCTGCGGCGCTATACGACGTACGAGCGGCTCGAAGAGCCGGTCCTTAAAGTCGTCAAGAAGGATGGCGGGCGCGTCCCTTTCGATCGCGACAAGATCAAGTCGGGGCTCGAAAAGGCCTGCTGGAAGCGCCCCGTTTCGGCCGAACAGATCGAGCAGGTCGTCGTCGAGATCGAAAACGAGATCTACGCCAATTCCGAGGCCGAAGTCGAGAGCCGCTACGTCGGCGAACTGGCCATGCGTCAGCTCCGCAAGCTCGACCAAGTCGCCTTCGTGCGGTTCGCCAGCGTCTATCGCGAATTTGAGGATGTCCGCGACTTCGTCGACGAGCTGGGGCCGATGCTGGAAGAAGCCCAACGGCGCGGGACGTAAGGTCCGCGAGCACCGCTGCCAGTTCAGCGCTGTGGGCACGCCGTAACGGTGGAGCGATCCCGGACGTTACAACTGCCGGGCCACGACAAAGGCCGCTAATTGCCGCAGCACGTCGGCGGCCGGCGACGGAGCCAGCAGGTCGAGCGCGGCAGCGGCCCGATCGGCGTAGTGGCGGGCTTGCTGCCGGGCGTAGTCGAGCGCCCCGGTCTGCTCCAGCGCCTCGCGCAGCTTTGCCCGGCTCGGCTCGTCGGGCGTGGCCAGGAGCCGCTCGAATTCAGCCCGCCGGGCCGGGTCGGCCGTTGCCAGCAGGCGGATCAGGGGCAGCGTCATTTTCTGCTGGTTGAGGTCGGTTCCCAGCGTCTTGCCGGTGGTGGCTTCAGTTCCCAGCAGGTCGAGCAGGTCGTCGGTGATCTGGAACGCGATGCCGAGGTCGCGGCCGTAGCGGGCCATGGCCTGGGCGACGCTGGGGGTAGCCCCGGCATAGTGCGCCCCCAGCAGGCAGCAGCACGAGCAGAGTTCGGCGGTCTTGCCGTCGATGATGCCGAGGTATTCCTCCTCGCTGAGGTGGAGCCGGCCGCGGCTGTCGATTTGCCGCAGCTCGCCCTCGCAAACGATATTGGTCGAGCGGCCGATCGTGCGGCAGGCAAACGTCGTGTCGAGGGTGCTGGAAAGATAGAACGCGTGGGTGAACAAGTAGTCGCCCAGCAGCACGCTTGTCTCG
>JAEUIK010000157.1 GCA_016793185.1 Planctomycetaceae bacterium
TCCACCTCGACCCTGGTCAACCCCTCCGTGACCGAACGGCGGCTGGCACAGATGCAGATTGGCTGGTGGCGGGTCGTCGAGAACTTCGTCAAACCGGCGAACTAGCAGGGACAACCATGTACGAAGCCTATTGGCGGCTGCGCCACAAGCCGTTCGACCGTCTGCAGGACGCGCAGGCCTACTACCCCGGCGAGACCCACCAGGGAGCGCTGCTCAAGCTGCGGTACGCGATCGAGTCGCGACGGGCGGCGGCACTCCTCACCGGCGAGCCGGGGCTCGGCAAGACCCTGGTCGCGCAACTCCTGCAGATGCGGAGCACGCCGCGGACGAATCCCTGGATCTGGGTGCGGTATCCCCAACTCTCGGCGGCCGAATTGCTCGTGACCGTCGCGGATGCCTTCGATCCCAAAGCCGCCGGCGGCGCCGACCTGCGCCTCGACACCAGCGTGCGCCGGATCACCGACGCGCTGGTGGCGAACGTCTCCCGCGGACGCCACGCGGTGCTGGTGGTGGACGAAGCGCAGGCGCTTCCCGGCGGGGAAACCCTCGAGTCCCTGCGGCTCTTGACCAACCTGACGGCCAACGACGAATCGCTGCTGACGGTACTGCTTGTCGGGCAACCGACGCTGCTGCCGCGCCTCGAACGCGTGCCCGCCTTCGAACAGCGGCTGAGCGTCAAGTGCCTGCTCCGTCCGCTCACGCTCGAGGAGACGGTCAGCTACGTGCATTGCCGAATGTCGGCCGCCGGCGCCCAGCGCGAGATCTTTGACTCGAGCGCGCTCGACGCCCTCTATCGACTCTGCCAGGGGAACGCCCGGCGGATCAATCGCTTGGCCGACTTGGCCCTCCTGGTGGGCTACGCCGAGGAACTCCCCCTGATCACCGCCACCCAAATCGAAACGGTGAGCGATGACCTGGTGACGCTGGCCGCGGAGTGAGCCGTTGCTCTCGGCATCCCGCTCCCGCTGAGGCCCACGGGCCGATCTGGTAGGATGACTCTCAGTCCGCGCACGCCCTCGGCCCGCCCGCGCCCTGCGGCGACCGTGGCGCGGCGTCCTTGGGTAGCGATCTTGCGACATGAGCATCGAACGCGTCAAACGGCTGGCGTTCTGGGACGGGGCTGAGGTTGATGCCGTGCCGCTGGAGGGGGGCATCACCAACCGCAATTACCTGGTGACCGTCGACGGCCGGCGCTATGTCGTGCGCCAGTGCGCCGCCGGCGCGCACCTGGGAATCGACCGCCGCAACGAGCGCGCCTGCCACCGCGCGGCCGCTCAGCTCGGGGTTTCGCCCGATCTCGTCCACCACGAGCAGGAGTTCCTGGTGACGGACTTCGTGCCAGGAAAAACGCTGGAACAGGCCGATCTTCATGACCCCGACTGCCTGGACCGCGCGGCGCGCACATTGGCGCGGCTGCACGCAACCGAGTCGCCGCCAGCCGAAGAAATCCTCGCGTTCTCGGCGTTCGCGGCGCTGCGATCCTATATCGCGACCGCCAACCGGCAAGGCGCCTGGCTGCCCGACGACATCGCGGCCATCCTGGCCGATGCCGACGAGCTCGAGGCCGGTTTGGCGCCGCATCGCCCCGTGCTCTGCCACAATGATCTGCTCCCCGCCAATCTGATCGACACAGGCGAACGGGTCTGGATCGTCGATTGGGAACTGGCTGGCGCGGGCCATCCAATGTTCGATCTGGGAGGCCTGGCCAGCAATGCCGAGCTCCCTGATCTCCTCGTGGACGTGCTGCTGCGGAGCTACGGTCTCGCGGGAGATCGCGCTCGGCGAGAGCTCCAGGTTTTTCGGGCGATATCACTGTTGCGCGAAGCGCTGTGGGGGGCCGTGCAAAGCGTCTGTTCGCCGCTGCCGGTCGATTACGAGGAGTATGCCCGCGTGCATTTCGATCGCTATCGGGCCGCGCGGAAAGCGATCTGAGCTCGCCGTGGCGAGGGCCGGTGGGCGCTGCCCTGAAGGAACCGCAGCAATCCGAGCGCGCGAGCGCTCTCTCAATCGACCCGTTGCGGGGCCGTCGCATAGAGGTCGAGGTCAGCGCGCTCCCCGATGATCGAGAACAAGGCGCGAATCTGTTGAAGTCCTGCCGCGAAGAGAAATCCGGGATGTCGGCCGTAGCTCTTGGCACCCAGGATGTAGAAATTGGGCTCGCTCGTCAGCAGCAGGCTGGCATTCGCGGCGGCCGGCCCAAGGCCGGATACATTGTGCGACGCAGAGAGGGCACGCCCCAGCGCGGCTGGCGCTTCCCACACCCCATCCAGCTCGAGCGGTAGCTCGCTGCAGCAGGCATAGCTGGGACGCCAGCCGATGCATGAAATCACGCGATCGAC
>JAEUIK010000158.1 GCA_016793185.1 Planctomycetaceae bacterium
GTCTTCCGTTTCTTTGCAGCGCGGCCGGGTAAAGAGGTCGGGCGTCAGCCCATATTCGATCACGCGCCCCAGGTACATGAACGCAGTGAAGTCGCTGGTCCGCGACGCCTGCTGCATGTTGTGTGTCACCATCAGCACCGAGTAAGCCCCGCGCAGCTCGGCGATCAAGTCCTCGATCTTGCCAGTGGCGATCGGATCGAGTGCCGAGCAGGGCTCGTCGAGCAGCAGCACTTCGGGTTCGGCCGCGATCGCCCGGGCAATGCAGAGCCGCTGTTGCTGGCCGCCCGACAGGCTCAGCGCGCTTTCGTGGAGCCGGTCCTTGGCTTCGTCCCAGAGAGCGGCGCCACGGAGGCTGTTTTCGGCAACCTCGTCGAGCACGCGCTTGTTGCGCTCGCCGTCGATCCGGAGCGGGTACACGACGTTCTCGTAGATGCTCATCGGAAAAGGGTTGGGCTTCTGAAAGACCATGCCCATCCGCTTGCGCAGCTCGATGACGTCGACCCCTTTGCCGAAGATCGAGTCGCCGTTGAGCCGCATATCGCCGGCCGTGCGGACGTTGTCGATCAGATCGTTCATGCGATTGACGCTGCGGAGGAGCGTCGACTTGCCGCAACCCGAGGGGCCGATCAACGCGGTCACTTTGCCGCGAGGAACGGCCAGGCTGATGTTGAAGAGCGCCTGCTTGGTGCCGTACCAGAGGCAGTAGCGGTCGATCTCGACGACCGGCTCGTGGCGGGCGACGGCTGGGTGCGTTTCGGTCTGGATCGGTTCGCCGCGGGCGATGGCCGCGAGCTTGCCGCCCGGCCGGGCCAGACTAACGGCAGTCGATTGCGGCGCAGCCGGGCTGTCAGGCGCCGCATCGCCGGGCGGGTTCGTCGGGTTGTTCGGTTCAGACGACAACGACATAGCCAATGCAGGTTCCTGGAGTCGTGAGTCTCTAGAATTGACTGTACTGGAAGCGCCGCCGCAATCGGCTCCGCAACCAGACCGCCATAAAGTTCAGCACGACGATGATGGCAATCAATAGCAGCGTGGTGGTAAAGACCAAGGGCTTCGCCGCCTCGCTGTTGGGACTTTGAAACCCCAGTCCGTAAATGTGCAGTCCCATGTGCATGAAGCTGCGTTGCGGATGGACGAACGGAAAGACGCCGTCGACGGGAAGTTCGGGGGCAAGATTCGCGGCCCCCACCAGCATCAAGGGCGCGACTTCGCCGGCGCCCCGCGCCATCGCCAGGATCATCCCGGTCAGAATCCCCGGCAGCGCACGCGGCAAGACGATCCGCCAGATGGTTTGCCATTTGCTCGCGCCGCAGGCGTACGAACCTTCGCGCATCGAGCGGGGCACGGCGGCCAGTGCCTCCTCGGTGGCGACGATCACCACCGGCAGCGTGAGCAGGGCCAATGTGAGCGACGCCCACAGCAGCCCGCCGGTGCCGAAGGTCGGCTTGGGCAGGAGGGCGGGAAAGAACAGCTTGTCGACCTGGCCCCCCACGATGTAGCAGAAGAAGCCCAGCCCGAAGACGCCGAAGACGATGCTGGGAACTCCAGCCAGGTTGTTGACGGCAATTCGCACCAGGCTCAGGAGCGGTCCCGCAGTGGCGTACTCGCGCATGTAGAGGGCGGCCAGCACGCCGAACGGCACCACCGCCAGCGACATGGCCAGCGTCATGACGACGGTGCCAAAAATCGCCGGGAGGATTCCCCCTTCGCTGTTTGCCTCGCGGGGGCCGTCGAGGAGAAATTCCTGCCAGCGCGAAAGATAGACGCGGAGCTGTCCCCACAGC
>JAEUIK010000162.1 GCA_016793185.1 Planctomycetaceae bacterium
GATCCCGTCGCGCCGCTGCCGGCCGACTGGGATCACGAGCTGAACTACGAAACGCTCCTGAGCGTGCCGCGCGTGCGCGAGACAATCGCCCGGCACGCCGCCCAGGCCAAGAAGACGCTTTCCGGCGAGGATTTCCTCAAGATCTGCGACAAGGTCATGCCGCTCGGGGTGCCGATGGAAAAGCTGGCCGGCGTGATTCAACCGCTGTACGCCCGGTTCGGCATCGCCACCGGCAAGCAGCGGGTGACGTACGTCGGCGCGCCGGTCGGCCGAGTGATGGTGCGGACGCTCTGCTCGCTCGCCCGCAACGGCCAGAACCTGAAGCTCGTCAAGCAGGCCGACGACGGGTGTTGCTTCGAGGCGGTCTTGCCGTCGGACGTGTTCGCACTCGAGGGGGACCTGCTGGTGGGCATCCGCCGGCACGAAACCATGACCGAGGTGAGCGCGGCCACGAAGATCCCCGGCCAATTCTTCGACTGGGGCAAGAGCAATCGCTGCCTCGACCGGCTGCTGGCCGACCTGTTCCAGGACGCGGCCTGATCCGCCCCCATCTGGGTGGTCATTTCGCCCCGACCGAGCGGGTTACTCGGGAGCGGGGAATAAACCGGATCGGCCAGGGATCATCCTGGGTGGCGGGGATCGTTCTGGTCGGGCCGGTTATGGCCGCGACGCGATGCCCGGTTCGCTTTTTCTGCAGGAGTCCGAGACCATGAAACGCCTGTTGGCCTTTGTGCCGCTGCTTGTCGTCTTCACCGCCCTGGCGGTCGGCTGCAAGCCCGCCGAAACCACGAAGGTCGAAGAGACCACGACCACCACGACTCCCGAAGGGAGCACCACGGTGACGGAAACGGCCACGGTCGAAGAGAAGGGTGAGAACCCTCCTCCGGCCAATCCGTAAGGGCCGCGCTCGAACCGCGAGCGCCGCACGTCTGGATCGCCAAGGCGAGGCTCCCCCGGGGCGCCTCGCCTTTCTTATTGGGATCGGGCGAACGCCGCAGAGTCGGCAGGTGATCGCCGCCGGGATGCGAGAGGTGCGGTCTGCGGATCGGTATTTCGACTCATCCCCCCTCTGCGAGAATCTGCGCCATCTGCGGTTCCAGTCCTCTTGGTGATTCCTTCCCGGCGCGGCACCGCGGGCGTGTTCGGCAGCGCCACCTGGAGAGCCTTGCACGAAGGAAGGCAGGGAGAGGCAAACCGCAGATTTCGCAGATGTCCGCCGAGAGGATGAGAGAGTCGCCTGGACCTGCAACCAGCTACTTCTCAAAGGCGAAGATGCGTCGCCAGTCGCGCCGCATGTCGACGACGATCCACCCCCGCGCGGGGGCCGCTGTCAGGGCCCGCTCGAGCTTTACCACGCGCGTGTCGCGATCGTAGGCGTACTCGCGCTCGGCGTCGGTGTGATGCACGATCATCCCGAGCCGCTTTCCCGGCCGGCCGACGGTCGTGTACTCGAGCATCTGCAGGTCGCCGTCGGAGTTGCCGAAGGCGGCGATCGGGACTTTGCCAAGGAACTTGTTGATGCCCACCGGTTTGCCGGGGCCGTCGTCGATGAAGTCGATCTCGGGCAGGCGCAGCAGGCGTGGCGCATCCCCGTCGAGCTGGAACTTCGTGCGAATGCTGCTGCCGACGATTTGCCCCGGCGGAATACCGTAGATCGGTTCGGCCCAGGCCCGGACGAACTCGATCCCACCCCCCGTGACGATGCAGGTGGTGTAGCCGTGGGCGCGCAGATAGGCCAGGAGCTCGAGCATCGGTTGGTAAACCAGCTCGGTGTAGGGGCGCTGAAAGCGGGGGTGCCGCGCCTGGGCCATCCAGGCGCGGACGGTGGCGAGAAACTCGTCGACCGTCATCTCGGCGTGCGTCGCCATGACGATCTCGGCCAGGCCGTTCTCGCCATAGAGGGCCAGCTGGTGGAGGTCGCGCTCGAAGGCCGCGCGAAAATTCGGCCGCTCTTTCCACTCGGGATGCCGCGGCAGCAGTTCCTTGAGCCGGTCGATGACGAACATCCCCTGGACGTACATCGGATGCTCGCACCAGAGCGTGCCATCGTTGTCGAAGGTGGCGATCCGATCGGGGACCGGCACGAAGTCGGGCGAGTCAGCACGGGTGGTGCGGTCGACCAACTCGACGATCGCGCGCTTGGCCGGGCCCTCGTTCCACGAGGGGAGCGGATCGGCGCCCCGGGCCGCCGGCAGCCGCGGCAGACAACCCAAGCACAGGGCGGCGACGACCAGCGCCGCCGTCTGCCGGGAGCAAGCGTTAGTTCGCATGCAGGCTCTGTCGCAGCTTCTCGACAGCCTGGTCGATGCTGAAGCTGGCCGCGCGCTGCCGAGGGGGATAGTCCTTGAACGTCGCCAGGAATTTCTCCGTTGCCGCCTGGGCGCCGAAGAACAGGTAGGGCTGCGAGAGAATCCAGTCGTAGTAGGTATTGGAAGTGATGTCGGCCCGCTCGTAGGGGTCGGCCCGCAGATCGAACAGCTTCGGCACGCGCAGCGGCGTGAAGGGCTCGGCCCAGACACGGAGCGTGCCGGGAGCGCGCTGCTCGAGGAAGACCACCTTCCAGTTCTCGTAGCGGACGCAGACCAGGTCGCCATCGTCGTTGAAGTAGAAGAATCCGCGGCGCGGGCTCTTCTCCTCCTGGCCCGTCAGGTAGGGGAGCTGGTTGAAGCCGTCGAGGTGGACCTTGAAGTTCTTGCCGGCCGCCTGGTGCCCCTTGAGGAGCTTCTCCTTGATGTCGGGCTCGCCCACCGCGGCGAGGAACGTCTGGATCCAGTCGTGGCCGCTGACGATCTCGTTGGAGACCGAGCCTGGTTTGATCTTGCCGGGCCAGCGAATCATGCAGGGGGTCCGGAAAGCCCCTTCCCAGTTGGTGTTCTTCTCCGAGCGGAAGGGGGTCATCGCGGCGTCGGGCCACGAGTTCATGTGCGGCCCGTTGTCGGTCGTGTACAGCACGATCGTGTTGTCGGCGACGCCGGCGTCGTCGATCGCCTGGAGAATCTTGCCGACGTGCCCGTCGTGCTCGACCATGCCGTCGGCGTATTCGGTCCGCGCGGTCAGGCCAGGGGGGCTGCGGCGATCTTCTTTGACGTGCGTGCGGAAGTGCATCCGCGTCGAGTTGAACCAGCAGAAAAAGGGCTTCTTGGCCTGTGAATTCCGCTTGATGAACTCGATCGCCGCATCGGAGGTCTCGTCGTCAATCGTCTCCATCCGCTTCTTGGTCAGCGGACCGGTGTCCTCGATCTTCTGCTTGCCGACGCGCCCCCAGCGGGGCTGCTCGGTCGGGTCGTCGACATTCGTCGCCGTGCAGCGCAACACTCCGCGCGGCCCGAACAGCTCTGCGAACTTCGGATCGCGCGGGTAGGTCCGCTGCTCGGGCTCCTCCTCGGCGTTCAAGTGATAGAGATTGCCGAAGAACTCGTCGAAGCCATGCACGGTGGGCAGGAACTCGTTCTTGTCGCCCAGGTGGTTCTTGCCGTATTGCCCGGTCGCGTAGCCGTGGTTCTTGAGCAGCTCGGCGACGGTGGGATCTTCGGCGCGCAGGCCGACTGGCGCGCCCGGCACGCCGACTTTGCTCAGCCCGGTGCGGAAGGTGCATTGCCCGGTCAGGAACGACGACCGCCCCGCCGTGCAGCTTTGCTCGGAATAGTAGTCGGTGAAGATCATCCCTTCGCGGGCGATCCGATCGATATTGGGAGTGCGGTAGCCCACCAGCCCCATGGTGTAGGCGCTGATGTTGGTCTGGCCGATGTCGTCGCCGAAGATGACGACGATGTTTGGTTTGCCGCTGGCCTGCCGGGCGGATTGCGCCGCGGTCGCCTGCCCCGCCATCGCCAGGAGCAGTTCTTCGCGCGGGCGGGTATCGGTGCAGCACGCGGGCCGGAAACTCTCGTCAGCCGCTGTTTCGGGAAGGTTCCCGCCGTCGGCTGCCGAGGGGGCCGCGTAAGCAAGGCCGACATGCTCGGCCGGCCAGGTTGCGGCCAGGTATCCCAAGGCCGCGCCGAGCGCAATCATCAATGCCGGGATCCATCGCGGAGGTCGATTCATGGCTGCTACTCTTGTTGGTGCGCGAACGCGCTGGAGAAATCCTGGAGAACTCGGATGCCAATCGGCTCCCTGCTGCGCACAGGCTAACGCACGGCGCTGCCGCCGTCCAGCACGGGCCCTTTGCCCTTGGGCCGGCGCTCGCCTTCCGGATGCTTAACGCAGCGGAAGCCGACATGCGACATGCCGGTGTCGGGCGAATTACCGTGGCGGGCGCTGGGGCGATAGCGCTCGCAGTAACTGATGTGGCAGAGGAACGACCCTCCCCGTTGGGCGCGCTGCGGCTGGTGGCGGTTGTAAGCGTCGAGCCCCTCGTCGGGCCCCCGCGGGTTGTTGATCACCCCTTGTCCGGCTCGCTGGGCATAGAGATCGCGCTGGTACCAATCCTGGCACCACTCCCACACATTGCCGGCCATGTCGTACAGCCCGTACGCGTTGGGCGGAAACGATTTGACCGGGGAGGTGCGCGCATAGCCGTCTTGTTTGGTGTTATTGTCGGGGAAGCGCCCCTGCCAGATATTGGCGCGGGGTTGCTGGTCGGTGGGGGGCTCGTCTCCCCAGAGGTAGTTCTTGTTCTCCAGGCCGCCGCGGGCCGCGAACTCCCATTCCGCCTCGGTGGGAAGGCTCTTGCCCGCCCAGCGGGCGTAGGCCAGCGCGTCGTCCCACGAGACATGCACGACTGGATGATCCTCGCGCCCCCGGATCGAGCTCTGCGGTCCCTCGGGATGTCGCCAATCGGCGCCCGGTGTCCACCGCCACCAGTTGCCGACGTTGTCGAGCGGCACCTCTTCGTCGGGCGGTGTGAAGACCACGGCGCCCGGCACCAGCAGCGCGGGATCGGGGGGAGGCGTGCCCGGGGGAGACTGCTTGAGGATTTCCTCCGCGGTCGGCGCCCGCTCGGCAGTCGTCTGGTAGCCGGTCGCCGCGACGAAGCGGGCGAAGTCGGCGTTGGTGACTTCGGTGGCATCCATCCAGAAACCATTGACGCGTACGCGGTGCGCCGGTTGTTCCTCGGGCCAGGCGTGTTCCCAATCGCTCCCCATCGTGAACTCGCCGCCGGGAATCCAGACCATCCCCTCGGGCGTGGGGCCGGGTTCGCGATTGGGAGACGACCAATTGGCGACGCCGTAGGTGAAGAGAAAGGCCCCAGCGGCCAAACTGGCCCATAAGACATAACGCATCGCGGTTTTCATGAGACTGATTGTAGTCGATCGCGCAGGGAGATTGAGGGCGTCGCGGCGGCTTTATCGCACGATCCCACCTGAGGGCGCGACCGGGGCGTGCGAAGTATCCCGCGACGGGCCGGCCTCAAGGAGGCCAGCTACCGCAGAGTCAGCCGCAGACTTACGGCCGAGCCTGTTCGAATTCGCGAACCCATTCGGCATACCGGGCGGCGATTTCCGCGGCGGCCTCGGCCGGTGTCCGCTGGCCGGCGCGGAGGGCGACGATCGAGCTGAGAAAGCTCGAACGCCCCACGGCAAAGCCGATAAAGCCGGGGACCGCCGCCGCGGTCCGCAGCCACTCCAGAACTTTCTGCTCGTTCTCGCCGCGCCCCAGCACGATGCACCCCACCCGCGCGCGTCCCCCGCCGCGCACCGCGGCGACCACCCGCTCGCAATCTTCGCGGCGGTCGAGTCCTTCGATCTTCCAGACGTCGGGCTCGATGCCGGCTTGCTGCAATTCCCCAACCGCGGCCACCACGAGCGCGGGGCGCAGTTCGAGGTCGTAGCGCGCGCGGTCTCCGCCGCAGCGCGTCAGTTGGGCCGGCTCGGGGGGAACCAACAGCTCAAACATGAACTTTCGTCCGCTAGCGGCACAGTAATCCGACACCTGCTGGAGCCGCTGCCGCTGCCGGGCGTTGGTCGCGGCATCTCCCGCGACGTTATAGCGCACCAGCACCTTGACGAATGTGGGATCAAAGCGGTCGAGATGCGCGGCGAAGTCGGCGCCGTACTCGAGGTCGAACTCTTCCTGGCCGCTTTTTTCGACGGGAACCGCGCGGAGGAATCCTTCGCGGCGAGCATCCTCGAGGATCGCCGCGCCGAACTCCTCGTCCACAAGGATGCCGGCGGCAGTGCGGGGTACGCCAGCCGCCACGGCCAGCTTGAAGCCGTCGTAAATCACCTGCTTGCTGGCGGCGACGTCGGCAATCTGCGCGGAAGTTAGCGGCTCGTGGTAGCCGAAGACGTCCGCGCCGTACGAATGCCGATGATCGAACGGCAGGATGTAGAGCGGCTGGTCGTATCCCTGCGGCACTTGCGGCTCCTCGTTCGCCTATTCCGGTTCGGCCCACGCGCGGGCCTCGCCCGCCAGGTCGATCTCGACGTGCACAATGTTCGGGTGACAGCAGACAGGGCAGTCTTCGACGTATTCTTGCTCGCGTCCCGCGGCCGCGTCGATCGGGATGACGATCTGTTCGCCGCATGCGTCGCAGAGGTACGACGCTTCGTCGGCGATCGTGGCGCGCCGTCGTTTTGTCTTGCGCCTGGCCATGAGCGTGGTTCCTTTCGCAGGCTATAGTTCGTCGAGCCGGGCCTGACCTACAATGTCTCCGGAGCAACCATCAATGTAAATGCTCGGTGGGAACGCCCGGTCGGTCCCCCTCGCGGAGGAAGCTGGTCATGGACAACGCCCCGAGTTCGCCCGCCACGGAAGCGATCGCCACCCAATGCTGCGTCGTCGGCGGCGGTCCGGCCGGCATGATGCTGGGCCTGTTGCTGGCCCGGGCGGGAATCGACGTGGTCGTGTTGGAAAAGCACGCCGATTTCTTGCGCGACTTCCGGGGCGATACGATTCATCCTTCGACGCTGGAAGTGCTGCACGAGCTGGGCATTCTCGAGGAGTTCCTCGCGCGTCCGCACCAGCAGATTCGCAGCGTGCGAGGGAACTTCGAGGATTTCGAGGTGCAGGTCGCCGACCTGACGACCCTCAGCACGCATTGCAAATTCATGGCCATGATGCCGCAATGGGACTTTCTTGATTTTCTCGCGGACGAAGCGCGCAAGTACCCCACCTTCCACCTGCGGATGGAGGCCCGGGTCGAACGCCTGGTCGCCGAGGGGGGGACGATCCGCGGCGTCGTAGCGCAGACTCCCGCCGGAACGCTCCAGGTGCTGGCGCCGCTGACCGTCGGGGCAGACGGCCGTGCGTCGATTGTCCGCCAGCAGGCGGGTCTGGCCGTCGAAGAGCTGGGCGTGCCGATCGACGTCCTCTGGATGCGGCTGGCACGCAGCACCGACGATCCCGAGCAACTCATCGGGCGCATTCGCCGGGGCAAGATCCTGGTGATGATCGACCGCCGCGACTATTGGCAATGCGCGTTCGTGATTCGCAAAGGGGGGCTCGAAGAGATTCAGCGCCAGGGCTTGCCTGCCTTTCGACAGCAGCTCGTCGAGATCGCGCCGTTCCTGGCCGACCGGGTCGCAGAACTCTCCAGTTGGGATCAGATCAAGCTCCTGACGGTCAAAGTCGATCGGCTGCGCACCTGGTTTCGTCCCGGACTGCTCTGCATCGGCGACGCGGCGCACGCCATGTCGCCGGTCGGGGGCATCGGCATCAACCTGGCGATCCAAGACGCCGTGGCGACGGCGAATCTCCTGGCCGCACCGCTGGCCGAGGGGCGGGTGACGACGGCCGACTTGGAACGCGTCCAGAAACGGCGCTTGCGCCCCACGCGCTGGACGCAGAGTCTGCAGGTCTTCATTCAGGATCGCTTTTTGGGACGCGTGATCGAGGACGCCGACGCGACGCCGACCCCTCCCTGGCCCCTGCGCCTCTTTGCCCGCTGGCCCTGGTTGCGGCGCATCCCGGCGCGGCTGGTGGGAATGGGCTTCCAGCCCGAGCACGTGCAGACGCCCGCCGCCGTGAATGCGAATCCACGCGCCTGAAAAAAGTGCGCGGGTGCGAGAGCGTCGTCCGCCCGTCGAGCGCGATCGCGCTGCGCAAGGCGGCGTTTGCTAGCGGCCGCTTTGGATGTCGGCCAGCAGCGCTTTCAACTCCTGGACCTTTGCGGGCAGTTCGGCGGCCAGGTTGCGCTCTTCGGCCAGGTCGTCGGCCAGTTGGTACAACTCGTCGCGACCGCGGGGAGCGCCGGCGGGAGCGGGGATCAGCTTCCAGGTACCCTGGCGAATTGCCAGCCGGCCGCCTCCTGCCTGTTCGATCAGCGCCTCGCGCGCCGGCCGGTGGGAAGGTTTGCCGAGCAGTATGGAGAGAAAGCTGATGCTATCGGGCGCCGCACCCTCGGGGAGCGGGCGGTTGACCAGCTCGGCAGCCGTCGCAAAAACGTCCACCAGGCCGACTAGCTGGTCGACTTCCGCGCCGGGCGGGATCTTTCCGGGCCAGCGGGCGATCAGCGGCACGCGCGTCCCCCCTTCGTAGAGACCCCCTTTGAAGCCGCGCAGCGGGCCGTTGCAGCGGTGGCCGCTGGTGTCGCTGCCCGAGCCGTCCTGGTAACCGTCGTCCATCACGCCGCCGTTGTCGC
>JAEUIK010000172.1 GCA_016793185.1 Planctomycetaceae bacterium
CCAGCGATGTCAAGGTGTTCACCAAGCGCGAGTACATCAACCAGGAAATCGATTTCTGGAAATCGAGCACGCCAGTCGGGTTCATCTTCGGCCTGGGGCTGGTTCTCGGTTTCGCCGTCGGCGTGGTGATCTGCTACCAGATTCTCTATACCGACATCGCGGATCACCTGGCCGAGTTCGCGACACTCAAGGCGATGGGCTACGCCCTGCCCTACTTTGTCCGCGTCGTGCTCGAGCAGGCGGTCATCCTCGCCGTGCTGGGCTTCATCCCCGGCTTGCTGGTGAGCGCCCTGGCCTACAGCGGTTTGGCGCTGGTCACGGGGCTGCTCATGGACCTGACGGCCTGGCGCATTCTGTTGATCCTCGTGTTGACGATCGCGATGTGCGTGGTCTCGGGCGCGCTGGCGATTCGGCGTTTGCTGGGTACCGACCCTGCGGAGTTGTTTGCATGAGCCGGTTCCGGAAATCTGTCGTCCCCGCGCCCGTCACCGAGGTCACCTCCGCGCCCGCGGCGACGGGAGTCGAGCCCGACGCGCAACTCGCCGTTTCGGTGCGCGAGTTGAATCACTTCTACGGGCAGGGCGAGCTGCGCAAGCAGGTGCTGTTCGACAATCGCCTCGACCTCCTGCGCGGCGAAATCGTCGTCATGACGGGCCCCTCGGGCTCGGGTAAGACGACGCTCTTAACGCTGATCGGCGCGCTGCGGACCGTGCAAGACGGCCAACTGCGGGTCCTCGACCAGGACCTGCATCGCCTGAGCGCCGCCGACCTGGTGCGCTTTCGTCAGCGCGTGGGCTTCATCTTCCAGACGCACAATCTCTTCGATTCGCTAACCGCCCGGCAGAATGTCCGGATGGCGCTCGAATTGGGCGCCCCCGATGCGCATCAGGCCAATACGCGGGTGGATGCGCTTTTGACCGAATTGGGGCTGGGGCACCGCCTGGGTTACAAACCGGGGCAGCTTTCCGTGGGGCAGCGCCAGCGAGTCGCCATTGCCCGGGCGCTGGCAAATTTCCCAGGGCTCGTGCTCGCCGACGAGCCGACGGCGGCGCTCGACAAACAATCGGGTCGCGACGTCATGAACCTGCTGCAGCGCACGGCACTCGAGCAGCAGACGACCGTGCTGATCGTGACGCACGACAGCCGCGTGCTCGACGCCGCGGACCGGATCGTCAACATGGTCGACGGTCAGATCATTTCCGATGTGCGCGTGAAGGAGGCCGCGTTGGTCTGCGCCTTTCTCCGCAACTGCCCGCTGTTCGCCAGCCTCACTCCCGGCACGCTCTCCAGCGTCGCCGACAAAGTCCAGATCGAGCGGCATCCGGCCGGCAGCGTCGTCGTCCGCCAGGGCGATCCGGGCGACAAGTTCTATGTCATCAAATCGGGCACCCTGGAAGTCCTGATCGAAGAAGAAGGGGAGGTCCGGCCGGGTAAACCGCTGGGGTCGGGCGAGTTCTTTGGCGAGATCGCCCTGATGACCGGCGAAACACGCACTGCGACTGTGCGGACGCAAACCGAGGCCGAACTTTATAGTCTCGGCAAGGACGAGTTCCAGCGCGTGCTCGATTCCAGCGATTCGTTCGAGGCCGAGCTGCGCAAGGTCGTCTTCGACCGGCAATGACGGGATCGGCCGCGCTCGCTCTAGTACAACTGGTCGGCGAGGTAGCCGCCGACGGGCGAGACTATTACCCCCCACGTTTCGCCGGCCGAGATCTTGAGCTTCTCGCTAGGCTGATCCTCGCCCGCCCCCTTGACCGACACGGTGTAGTTGCCGGGCTGAACATGCAGCGAGATGCCATCTTTGGGGTTCTCGGCTCCTTTTCCGGCGGCCACTTTGTATTGCTGGCCGTTGATCACAATCACGGCCTCGCGCTCGCCGGCGTTGCCCAGAATCAGTCGTCCCTTGCCTGGCTGCGGCGTGATGCCAGTAGCTTGGGCCTTCGCGGGGAAGCGCGCCGCAATCGTCGCCCGCGTTCCTTCCGCGGTCTTCGTCAGCTTGACCGTCAGCGGTCCCTCGGGTCCGGCAAACGCCAGAGCCGCCGCATCGTCGCTGATTTTGGCCGCGGCCGGATCCTCTTTCCAGCCCCGGCTCGGAAGTTCGCGCCGATAGAATGCGACCAGCGCGCTCAGGGAAGCCGGCACCTCGACCTCGACTGTCTTGCGGAACTGGCTTCCGACGCTCGAACGCGACTGCGAGACTAGCGGCACCGGGAGCCCGCTATAGTCTTCGGCGCCGAGCTCGTCAGTCGCACCGGGTTGAGGAGCTGCGCCCCCCGGCGTGCCGGTAATCAGCTTGACGTCGAACGGCGCGGTGAACGAGTACTCTTTCTCAAACAGTTTGCCGGGTTCGACCAGGTGGGCCTTTCCCTGGGCTCGATCATCGACTATGGCCAGACTCGATTGGACTTTGTCGTCGCCCTGGCCGCCGAGATTGACCGACAAGCCGTCAGCATACATGAACAGGTAACTGAGCTTGTTCTCGGCATCGAAACGTAGCCGCAGGCACGGATCGAAACCGAGCGCGTCGGCGCCGTCCTGCCCGTTGTTCAGCAGGGCGACGACCTTGGCGACGTTGATCGGCTTGGTGGAGAGCAGGATCTCGGTCTTCATCTCCTCTCCGTCGAGCGCCTGGAACGCGATGCCGTAGGCCAGTTGATGGGTTCCCTCGCCGGTGCGCAAGGTAGCCCCGGTTTGCTTCTGCTCGGCGGGACTGATCTGTGCCGCATACCGCAGCTTGGCTGGAGCGGGCGTCTCGGATTCCATCGGCGCCGCGTCCGCGTCCGGCGCATCGGCCGGAGGAGATTCGGGCTTGCGGGTCGCAATCTTCGACTCGGGTATCGAGTCCCACGCCATGCCCTTGCTCAGCAGCGTGGCCTCGCTACCCCCGTTGGCGGCGCGCCCCATGATGGTCAAGGTAGCGTTGCCCTGGCCCAGCTTGATGATCGCACTAGTGTCGGTAATCAACGGCTTCTGCGAGGGTTTCCAGCCCAATTCTCCCAGGCGATCCACAAAGAAGTTGGCCAGCGTCTGCACGTCGTCGGCACTGGTGACGGTAATCATCCGCGTCACCCGCTCATACTCGACGCCGGCGCCCTCCGGCATCGGCAGGTCGGCGATGCGGGGAACGCGATACTCACCTGCAGGCTTGCCGGCGGGGGCCTTGTTGGAGGAGCCCTTGCCAGCGGTTGACGCTCCCTTGCCTGGGCCGGCTGGCTTCTTGCCCGGCATCGATTCCAGGGCTTTACGCACCTCGCCGAGGTCTTCGCCCGAGAGCTTTTCGGCCGCCTCGAGCAATCCGTTCAGATCGTCGGTCGCGGGGATGGCCGGCACGGCGTCTTCATCGACCGGAGGCGATTGCGTCTTGGCAATGGAAGCCGCCCGGGCTTCCTCCTGCCGCGCCCTGGCGGCTTGCGCTGCGGCCAGCTTGGCCCGCTGATCTTCGGCCGCGACTTCGGCGGCCGTGTCGAACTCCACGCGTGCGTCGATGTGGTCGTTGTACTGCTCGAGATTTACCGAGATCAGGTCGTTCGCGGCGTTCCGAAAGACCTGGAGGCGACTCCCTTTTCCCTCATCGGTGATGGGCTCTTCCGTCATCGGCTTCCAGCCCAGCTTGCCGAGAGCGTCCTGGTAGTACTTAACGATGGGACCGGCATCGTCGCCAGAATGCGAAAAGCGCAACGACTGCTCGAAATCGTCATAGCGAGGATCGTCCGCATCCGGAAAGAGCGGCAGGTCGGCCGAGAGCAGCTCGGTGCTGTACCGCAGCATGGTCTTGTTCCCCTGAGCCGGCGCGAGAGACGTCCAGGCCAGCACGCGGATGCCGTTCTTCTTGAAATAGTGCATGGGCGCATCGTCGCCGCCGGCCGCGCCGTACGGAATCCAACCGGCCGCGAGCATCAGTTTGCGAGCGTCGGCGGCGGTGTCGGCGACGCTGGCATCGGTCAGGAACATCGCCTGGCCGTGGAAGAAACCGGAGGGCTTGGCCCCGGGCGGCACCGGCAGCTTATCGGCCGGCACATTGCCCGAGTTGACCAGGGCGACGTGCGACCAGCCTGCCCGCTGCGGGTCCTGCAGAATGTCGGAGGCCGAAACCATGAGCACGAACCCCTGCTTGCTGAACTGCCCGACGTCATTGCCGGGACTGTGGTGCCCGCCGGGCGCCTCTTTCCACCCGGCCTTGACGAGCTGCTGCCGCTGAAACTCGTAAGCCGCCTGCGACGCGCTGGGGGCTTCATACATCAGCATCCCCAGTGAGCGCATCGATTCGACCTTGGAACCGGCGATCACCGGGAACTTGCGCAGGTCGAGTACCGCGGCAGCCGCCTCCACCGTCGCAGGCTCGGCGGCCAGCGTCGTCGATACCACCGCAGTAGTGATTGCTAGAGCCAGAACGGAACACAGCAGGGTCGCCGAACCGTGAAGCCGGACGGTCATCGTAGAGCATCCTCTCGAGGGATTTGCGAATCAGGGAGGCACTGCGTGGCGGGGCTGCCGATCAACCTGTCTCGCCAGGCGACCGCTCGGGCTGCGCCTCGGGCCTAGAGTCTAGCGGAGAAGCAAGCATTCGCGGTAGTCGGATCGCCTCAGCGGCATCCGTTCCGACACTCGTCCACCAGCTTGCCCTGGGCCTGGCGCAACTCGACCCGGGCGGTTTCCCAGGCGGTGTACTGTGCCAACACCTGCCGCCGGGCGTCGCAGAGATCGAGGCGGGCGCGATGCAGCTCGAACGCGTTGGTGCCGCCGGAGGCAAGCTTCGCCTCGAGATTCGCAAGACTGCGGGAACGCAGCGTCGCCTGTTCCTCGGCCACGGCCACCCGCGCGGCGGCCGTCACCACTCCGTGCGCCGCCTGGCGGATCTCGGCCGCGACGGCCGCTTCGCGATCTGTCCGGTACGCGGCGAGCTGGCGGGCGCGTGCCGCGACTTCGCAGGAGTCGCAGCACGAAATCCATTGCGTCAGAGCCGCGAGGCAGGCACAGCAGCCCGATTCGGAACTCCCCAGCGATCCGTTGATTGCCCCGAGGGCTCGCCGCGCGGCGGGTAGCGTATCTTTATCGAGATTGGCCGAGAGCATTCGCAGCAGCCGCAACTCGGGGCGGAGCTGCAGACCTTCGGCGACGGCCGAATCGATGTCGATGGGCTCCACGATCAGCTCGAGTTTTACGTCCGGCCGAATGTGCCACTCAGAGTCCGTCGTATCGAGATCGAGCATCGGCTTGAGCTGCTCGTTGAGTTTCTCGATGACCAGGTGCAATTCGAGATCACGGTCCTTGAGCTCAAGTGTTTGCCCGCGAATCGCCGTCGCGTCGACCGGAACCGCCAACCCGCGCCCCAGCAACTCGTCGAGATCGCGCACGGTCGCCGCGGCTTCGGCCTGACTGTCGCGCAAAATGGGGCGCGAGTTTTCGGCCTCGGCCAATCCCCAATAGAGCTTGAGGGCGTCGCCCGCGGACTTATTGCGAGCTTCTTGCGCGGCGTAGTAGAGCATCCGACGCTCGACGTCGGCGCGATGGGCCGCGCCATGCCGCAGAGGGCCCGCCTCCTTGACGGTGCGTCGTTCCGACGAGAGCAGGTTTCCCAACGGGGAGGCGTCAACCGCCAGGCACTGGCAGAGGCTCGGGGTCAGACCGCGATACGCGGTCGCGCGGGCCGTCATGAGGCTTGCGAGCTGTACGGCGTCGGTTTCAGCGAGCGCCGTGGTGTCAATCGTGCTGACGGCCGGCTCGGTGCCGGCCAGCGTCAGACTGGCGTTCCGCGATCCGGAGGCGGGACAGCAAGCCGAGCCGCACGCGCAGCCGGTCAAACTGGCCAGTAGTCCGGCCAGCACCGCGGCAAACGCCAGTCGCAAACCACTCCCTGCAGGCATCCGTGCCTAGCTCCCATGCGGCGGAGATTCCTAAATCTTCATCGTGTGCGCACTGTGAGGGCTGCAGCGTTTCTTCGCGACCTGCCGGTAGGAGCGGAAAGTGGCAGACCTTGCCGGATGTGCGGGGGGCTGCCAATCGGCGGAGGTGAATCCCGCAGCACAGCTTCGCATGAACCGCTAGGGGGGGCAATCGGCAGGAATTCGCCAGGCGCAGTAATCGGCACAGTTTGACATTCTGCCCTGGATCACGCTGGAGAATGTTCCACGTCGATTCGTCGTGCTCGCGGCACCGGATCAGGGCCTGCGGCGAAGTGCATAAACCCGCAGGATGGATGCGGACACTAAATGTTTGGCAGGCCCGTTCGTGGCTCGATATACTTGCAGTATGAGTCAGGATTTTGAAGCGATATTCCAGAACGGAGTGCTTCGTCCGTTACAGCCGGTCGCGTT
>JAEUIK010000180.1 GCA_016793185.1 Planctomycetaceae bacterium
GTGCTGCGACGGCACTGGCGCCTGCACTACGACGCTTCTACGGACAATTACCAGCTATGGCGCGGCCCCGCCTTCGCTCTCCCGAGCAATCCTTTCCGGTGCGGTTCCTGCTGGGGCTGTATGAGTTCGCCGCGTCGCTGCGGCTGGCGGTCGTGTTGCTCTTTGCCGCGGCTTTCGTGCTCGGCTGGGCCACGTTCGTCGAAAGCGAGTACGGCACCCGCGCCGTGCAGTTCGGCATCTACGGCGCGTGGTGGTTTACGCTGCTGTTCGCGCTGCTGGCGGTCAACATCTTTGCCGCCGCGGCGATTCGCTATCCCTGGAAGCGCTACCAGACAGGCTTTGTCATCACCCACATCGGGCTCTTGACGCTCTTGCTGGGCTGCCTTCTCAGCCGGCGCGGGGGGATCGACGCCCAGATGCCGATCGTGGAAGGGGAAGCCGGCCAGCGCGCCTTCGAAGATACCGAGCACTTCGAGTTGACTGTCGTCCCGCAACGCGCCGCTACGTCCGCCGCGACCGAGGCTACGAGCAACAAGCCGCAGGACGAGCTCGTGGAAGTGACGCATGTCCCCTTCGTCGGCGGACCCTTCAACTGGGAAGACTACCAGCACAAGTCGCCGTTTCCCTGGCGCTTCGCCCAGCGCGACCAGGGACTCATCTACGATCACGACGGCATCCGGCTCGAAGTACTCGACTATTACAGCAATAGCGAGGAAGTGCCGGCTCCGCACCTGCGGCTCAAGCTCAGCAGCCCGCGCATTCCTCGACCAGGACCGGATGGCAAGGAAGTCCTGCCGCCAGAGATCTGGACGCGGCACGAGTTTTCGCTCGAGGATGGCTCGCACGTCCAACCGCCGCGCCCCTTTGGATTAGGGATGCGGCAGCGCGTCGGCGGCGGCCAGATCGTCTTCTGGCTCGCCGGCAGCGAGGCCGAACGGCAGGCGTTTCTGGCCAGCGCGCCGGATTCGTCGGTGGGTCTCGGCGAGCGCGGACAGGTCGTGCTGCACGCGGGTGGGCAGAAGCACTCGTTCCTGGTCTCCGAAAAGCTCGGCCAGCCTGCCTTCCCGCTGGGTGAGTCGGGCCTCACCGCCGAGGTCGTCAACTACTATGCCTCGCCGGCGCCCAAGCCCGGCGCCGCGCCGGGGCGGCTCGAATTGATCGAGTCGCAGAATCCCGGCGGATCGCCGAACCCGGCCGTCGAGATCCTGTTGCGCCAGGGGGACGCCGAGCCCTTGCGGATGCTGTTGTTCGCGACGATGCCCGAGCTGAACGAACAGGCCTATGGCCTGAACGTTTTCGGCAGCTACTGGTTTGACTTCGGGGGGCAATCGAGTGAAGAGCTGCTCGCGATGAAGGGGGAATCGCGGATCGACATCATTCAGGGGCAGGACGAGAAGCTCTACTACCGCTACTTCAACCGCCGCGAGGTGCCGATCGTGGCCGAGCTGCCGCGCGATGGCACGCCGGTCGACGCCTTCAAGATGCCGATCGCACAGTTGCGGATGAAGGTCGAGCGCTTGGTACCGGCCACCAAGCCCGAGCGCCAGGTGCTGCCGCTGGCGTTCAAGAAAGAAACGCTCCCGACCGATGCCTTCCGCGCCGCCAAAGTGCGCGCCACGGTCGACGGCAACCAGGAGGAATTCTGGCTGGTGGGCTTGCCCCCGGCGATCCTGGCGCCGATCCCGTCGCCGCTCAGCGAGCGCGTGGTGGCAGGGCAGGGGAGGAGCGTCGTCATCCGCTTCCCGCTCGACGAGGTCGACGTGGGCTTCAAGATTCGCCTCGACGAGTTCGAGCGCAAGCTCGACCCCGGCACGAGCCAGGCGTCGCACTTCGGCAGCCAGGTCGCCTTTCTGGAGCCGAAAGAATCGCTGACCAAACAGGGACTCGCCCGCAGCATCAGCATGAATGCGCCCGTGGACTTTTCGGATCCGGGATCGGGCAAGTCGTATCGCCTGTTCCAAGAGGCCTATCGCGGGCCGTTTCCCCAGGGCAGCCGCGAGTACCAGCTGAGCATGCGCCGCAGCGAGCGGGCTTCGACCAGCCTGCCCGAGCAAGTCTATATCTCGATTCTCACGGTCAACTACGACCCGGGCCGCGGCGTCAAGGCGATTGGCTGCCTGTTGGTCGTGGCGGGCATCGTGACCATGTTCTACATGCGGGCGTATTTCTTTCCGCAGAAGAAGACCACCGCGTAACGGGGGAGCGAATCCCCTCGAGGAAGTTGCCATGACGAGTTCCTTGCCGATCAACAACCGCGTTGCCGCGAGCCTGAGGCGCCAGCCCTCGGAGTCTGCCGCAAACTCGCACATTCTCCGATGCGGTGCACGAGGGTTCGGCGCTCGTCGGGCCGCGCGCGGCTTCGCGTATCTCGTCGCGGCCAGCATGTTCGTGTACTCGGCCGGCGGTGCCACAGCGGCCGAAGACCCGGCAACCGCGATCGATTGGACTCCCTGGAAGGCGTTGCCGGTCTATCACGACGGCCGCATCATGCCCCTCGACAGCTTCGCGCGCAGCGCGGTCGAGATCATCTGCCACAAGGAGAAGCCCGAGTTCGATCCCCAGGGAACGCTCTCGGCCGACGAGTACAAGGCGGCCGAGCAAGCGGGCATTCGCTCGCTCTTTCCCGACGGCAAGCCGCGCAAGTTCCAGTCGGCCGAGCTGGTCCTGAGCTGGATCGCCGAGCCGGAGAAGTGGGAGCAGGTGCCGTTCCTGATCGCCGAGCATGAGGCGTTGCGCAAGCTGTTGGAGCTCCCCCTGGTGGGTCCCCGGGGTCAGAAGCTCAAGTATGTCTCGCCCGCCCAGATCAAGGCTTCGGACGCATTCCAGCAAAAGCTGCTCGACCTGCGCGATCGGCAGCGGCAAGCGCAAGCCGAAGAAACCCAGCTCGAGCTCGACGACCTCGACACCAAGTTCACGGAACTGGTCAACGCGCTCGAACTGCACCAGCAGCTCATCTTCGGCGTAACGCTCGACGTCACGGCCCGCAAGAACTTCGACCGGCAGATGACGCTCACCGAGGAGATTTGGACGAAGCTCCAAGGAAGCCTCGGACTCTTCCAGCAGTCGGACCAGGAGAACGGCCTGGCCGGCGACATCAAGCAGGCCCAGCAGGCGCTGCAGACCTTGAGCCAATGGAACGCGCAGAATTTCATTCCGTTCCGCGAGGTTGATGGCCCGGCCGTTTCGCTCGCCCAGGCGACCGCCAAGATCGGCCGCGAGATGCAGGCCCTCGAGCAGCGACTGCGGGATCAGCCCCCCGAGCTCGAGGCGGACCGCCTCGCCACGCTGCGCAAGACGTTCGGCGAGTTGACGGCCCAGGCGCAGCTCCTGAGCGCGCAAGCCCAGCAGCTCAGCGATTCGATCTACGAGAACGGCGAAACGCTCTGCATCGTGCCGGCCCTGCGGGCGACGGCGCTCGAAAAAGACCGCGACACGATGGACGAGGCGGAGCCCTGGCTCGATCTGCAGACGATCGTCACGGCCTCGCCCGCGGCGTTGGCCGCGTACCCGCAGACCGAGCTGGCCGCGGTGCGCGGTTCGTTCGAGCGGATGCGCAAGGCGTATGCCGAGCGCTCGGTCCAGCCGGCGGCGCTCGGCAAGGCGCTGGCCGAGTTCTCCGACTCGGTCCGCAAGTTGGGCGAGGCGACCGAACCGCTGCGAGCCGAACTGCCGATCAAGAATCGCGACGACGATATGTTGCGCTACACGGCCTACCCGCCTCCCAGCCGCACTGCGACGGAGCTGCGCTACAACGAAACCAACCCGTTCTTTGCCAGCTGGATCATCAGTCTGCTGGCGTTCTTCGCCTTCGGATTGTTTGTCATCGGCATTCGCTCGCGCTGGATTTACATTCTGGGAATGGTGATCCTGTTGGCCGGCCTCGGCTGGGCCGCGTATGGGTTTGCCATGCGGGTGAAGATCACCGGCTGGGCGCCGGTCACGAACATGTACGAGACGGTCGTCTTCGTCCCGTTCGTGGTGTCGCTGCTGGGGGCCTGGTTCGCCCTGCTGCCGCTCTTGTGGCCGGGCCTCAAGAATGCCTGGCGGCTCTCGGCCATTCCCGGCACCTGGGAAGCGAGCCCGCTCTCGGCCGAGCAGCTTGCCTTGTGGCAGCCCGCCACTTGGAATCGCGGCGGCTGGCTGCTGCTCTTGCCGCGCGTGGGTCTCGCGCTGCTGATCGGCTGGATCTCGGCCTGGGCGCCATACGCCGCCGGGGGACGGACCATCATCAATCTGCTGCCCAACGTCGATGCGGGGCAGAACCTCCCCGACCTGAACGACTGGATTACCTGGGCCACGGGCCTGTGCGTGCTGCTGCCGACGATGTGGTATCTGCCGCGCGCCATTCTAAGCGCGGTGCTCGGCACGCTGGTCGTGCCGCTGAGCGCCCGCGGCCAAATGCAGCACCTCGCTCCGCAGGTAATGCAGCGTTGGCCCTTTGCCTTGGCGGCCACCTTCACCGCGTTCCTCGGCGCGTGCATCGCCTGGTACTCGCCGGTGCTGCCGAAGGGTTTTTCACCGCTGCAGCCCGTGCTCCGCGATAACTTCTGGCTGCTGATCCACGTGTTGACGATCGTGGCGAGTTACGGCGCCGGGGCGCTGGCCTGGGGATTGGGCAACATCGGGTTGCTCTATTATCTGTTCGGCCGCTATCGGCAGCCGACCTTCTCGGTGGCCATGGCCGCAGGGCACCGCACGGCCGAGGGCGCCGCGGCACATGCCGTCCCGCAAGGAAATCATCCTCCCGAGGCTTGCGCCGAACTGGCCAGCTATGTCTACAAGGCGGTGCAAGTGGCGGTCGTGCTGCTGGCCGCCGGGACGATCCTCGGCGCACTCTGGGCCGACGTCGCCTGGGGACGCTTCTGGGGATGGGACCCGAAGGAGGTCTGGGCCCTGATTTCGCTCTTGGTCTATATCGCCATCCTGCACGGCCGTTTTGCCGGACTCGTCGGCAACTTCGGCCTGTGCGTGGGCGCCGTGCTGGGCGCGTCGGCGATCATCATGTCGTGGTACGGCGTGAACTTCGTCCTCGGCGTGGGCTTGCACTCGTACGGCTTCGGCGCCGGCGGGCAGTGGTACGTGCTGGGAGGCGTGATCGCCAACTGGGTACTGGTCGCCTTTGCCACGGCACGCTACCTGATGGAAACCACGCGGGTCGCCAAGGTCGCCGTGCAGTAGCCCGCGCTTCGCACCGCAGACCTCGAGCTGGAGTGAGAAGTCGCCGGCGCGAATGCTCGCGCGCGAGCTCCATCCCTCAGCTCCGCGGCTGTTTCTTGTACATCGAGCTGAAGCGGACCGGATCGGCCAGCTCGCAGAGCGTCTCGATGCCACGCCGCAGCGTCGCCTCGCTCGCCGCATACGAAATGCGGAAGTGCGTATCCTGCCGGCTGAAGATCTTGCCGGGAATGATCAGCACGCCGCGCTCGATCGCCCGGGCCACGAACTCGCTGCCAGTGCCCCAGGGCGCCTTGGGAAAGAGGTAGAACGCGCCCCCCGGGCGGGCAATCTCGTACTTCTCGCGCAGTCCTTCGTAGATCAGATCGCGCTTGGCGCGGTACTCGTGGATATGCCCCTGCATATCGACATCGAGCGCCGCAGCTGCCGCCCACTGAAACGGCTGCGGTGCGCAGACAAAACTGTATTGCTGCAGCTTGAGCATCTCGTCGATCACCGGCGCCGGCCCGTGGGCAAAGCCGAGCCGCCAGCCCGTCATGCCATGGCTCTTGCTGAAGCCGTCGATAACCAAGACATCGGGATTGAACTGGGCCGGCGACGTGAATGGCTCGTCGTAGCAGAACAGACGATAGATCTCGTCGCTGACAAGCGCGATCTTGCGTTCGGCCGCGAGCTCGGCCAGTGCGCGCACCTCGGCGGCGCTCGCGACGGCGCCCGTCGGATTAGCGGGACTGTTGAAGAGAATTGCCTTGGTGCGCGGCGTGATGGCGGCCGCCACTTTTTGCACATCGATCCGAAAATCGGGGTAGGTGTCGACAAGCACCCCCTTGCCTCCCACCACCCCCACCAGCGCCTGGTACATCACAAAGAAGGGATCGAAGATGATCACTTCGTCCCCCGGGTTGACCAGCGTCAACAGGGCCAGCATCAGCCCGCCGCTGGTCCCGCTGGTGACAAACAGCTTGCGATCCTGTCCCGGCAGTTCGGCCGCGACTCGCGCCGCGAGTTTCTCGCGCAGCGCGGGAATCCCTTGCGTCGGCGAGTAGGCGTTGCGCCCCGCACGGATCGCCTGGATCGCCGCGTCCTGGACCGCTTGCGGCACGTCGAAGTCGGGCTGGCCGATCGACAGGTTGATCGGGTCCTCGAGCTTTGCCGCCAGGTCGAAAACCTTGCGGATGCCCGAGCTGTCGAAAGTATGCATCCGGTCCGCGATCCAGGGATGAGGCATCGGCAGTCTCGCTCGAATCGAAATAGGGGGGGATCAGAGAAGGGAACTACCCGGCGGGACACTCCCGAACCCGCTGCGGTTCGCCGGGCCTCGGACGGCAACTAATCGAGACTCTAGCGAGAGAACGGCTCGTCGACCAGGGACCGGCTAACCGACTTGCCCGGGCGGCAACTCCTCGGCGGCGAAGGCCTCGCGCTCGAAGGGGTTGTCGCGATAGGGATCCCGCCCTTGCCACCACATCCACAGCGACAACCAAGCGTAGAGCGGCAAAAACAGCGGCCCCCAGCGTTCGTACTGGCGCACGTGAACCAACTCGTGGCGGCGGGCGATGTCGAGCCCCGCGGCCGTCTGGCCCAGGACGACGTGCCCCAGCGTCATTGCCATGGCGTTCCCCACCAGCGGCGCGTGCCGCAGGAGCCAGGCGGCCGCGCCCCCGTAGAATTCGAGAACCCCGCTCCGCCGTTGCGCCCGGCCCCCGGTCAGGAGTGCCGCGACTCCCAGCAACAGGCCGATCAAACTGGCCGGCCCCGCCCAGACGTACAGCAGAGGTTGCAAGAGAAACCGCATGAGAACCGACTCGCACCACAATCTCTTTGGGGAGCGATGCCCAGATTCGAATGGACATGCTTCTCATTGATTCTACGAACGTCAGCGGGCAAAACCCGGCGAAATCTTTCTGACCGTGGCCCAGACATTCGGCGGGCAAGTTCGATCGCGCACGGGGCTGCAAATTGGATCGGCTCCGGGGAACTGAGGTCCCCGGCTCGTCGTGCTCTGCGGCCAGCGTAGGAGCCGCACGCCGCGTGACGAACATCCGGGTCGGCAAGAAGGCCGAACTAGCGCACCCGGCAGCGGAAGCGGCAGATGCCCCCTTCGCCCGGCTCGAGCGGGTCGGTGATCTCCCAGCGGAGCACCAGCGAGTCCCCTTGATTAGGCTCGGTGAAGAACTCGGCCTTGACGCTCGCCTGGGCCGAGTCGGGGACGTACTCGAGCCGCGTTGTCAGGTTGTCGATGATCGTGACGTTGCCGATCAGCGAAGTGCCGACGTTGTCGAACCGCAACGTGAAGTCGACAGTCTCGCCCGGCTTGGCGAACTGCGTCGACGCCACTTTGACGATTCGCAGCATCGGCGAGCCGCACTCGGGCGTGACTGAATACGTCGCCTGCGCGCGTTGATCTCCCACCACCTCGGCGGCAGCCTGGCGGTCGATGATCACGTGGACTGCCTGGTCTTTGGTCCAGGTAACCGCAGCCGTCACGCCTTCGGCCAGGTAAGGCTTCTCGCTCTGCTCGAAGATCCCTTGGCGAATGATCGCGATGTTCTCATACGGCAGGAAAGCATCCTGGAACGCGGCCAGGCCGATGGCCCGGGAGATGCCGCCATCCCATTGTCGCCCCTTGCGATCGATCGGCTGCCGCAAGCCGGTCTGGCCGATCGCCTGTTCGTTCTGCAGCTCGGTGGTGACGATCTGATTCTCTTGTTGCTGCACGATTCGCTCGGGCAATTCCACGCCGGCAGCACCCACGATCTGGTCGTTCAAGAGCGGGCTTGTTACCAGCCGCACCGAGCCGAAGCGTGGCGAATAGATCGGCACGATATTCGACGGCGTCACGATCCGCTCGCCGCAGACCGTATCGTAGTGCGCCACAGTGTCTTCCAGGTCGAGGCCGATTACGTCCCAATCCGTTTCGACGTGGACGGGCTGGCCGTGGTCGCCGCCATCGATCAGGTATTCGTCCGCGGGCCAGGGGAGCGACACGCCCGGCGGCACCCAATCGCCCGCCATGATCAACGGCAGGGCAGGGGAGTCGAACCCCGCGGGAGGTCCGCCGACGTCCTGGCAATCGACCGCTTCGAGCGGCAGTTGATCTTCGCAGGCGCCGGCCGGCAAGAGGTCGGTCGGCGAACCGATTCCGGACCGGTGCGCCGGTTCGCAAATGTCGGGGGCGCGGCACGAGCAGAGAATCAGCGTGCCGGCGGCCAACAAGGCCAAACGCCACCAGCGCGGCCAGACGTAGGTCGAGTGAGCTGCGTTCATCGCCCCCTCCAACCGAAGAGCTTGCGCGGCGCGGGGGCTTCGTGACTCGCGGTCGCCGTCTGGGATTTCGCCCCGATCGGCAGGGCGGCCGGAATGCGGCCGGCGGTGCGCGGTTGCGTCGCGGCCGGAACCTCGGCTTCGCTCTCGAAGCAGGGGCCCTCCGACTCGTATTCGACCCCCGTGCCTCCGGCGCCGGGGCTCGGATAGCGAATCAACGGCAGCGCGGTTCCCAGTCCTGGTTCGAGATCCTCGTTGACCGGTCCATTGGCTTGATTGTTGATCGGAAGCCAGCCCCCCAGGCGCAGGATGGCCATCGGGCGCCCCAGGGTGTCGGCGATCTCGATCGGGTTGTCACCCGGCTTGGCGTCGTGCGAGTTCAAGCCCCCGATCGCTTCCTCGGCGACGGGCAACGCCGCCCGGGGCTCTTCGAGGTAGATCACCCGGGTCACAAAGCTGCCGGCCAGCGCCAGCTCGAGATCTTCCTGCGTGATTTCCACCACGATGGGGAAGCGCTTCTGCTGGCCTCCCGGCGGATAGAGCCGGTCGATGATCTCAACGGTCGGAAAGACCTCGCGTCCCGGTTCGTAAGGGATGCGCGAAACGCGAAAGCGGTAGACCCCTCCCACCAGCAATCCGGCCGTCGTGGGCGAAGGCTGGGGGTCGAGAAACCGATTGCCCGCGGCCAGCGAGATCTCGGCCCCGGTGGGGGCCTTGATCTCGACCGGCTGGAAGTATCCCGGCAATGGTCCGCCCCGCTGGAGTTGCGCGCTGCCAATCGCTCCCGGCGGCAGGTCGCTGCGATGTCGATAGTGGACCTTCGGCGGCTGGGCAAACACGCTCGAGTTCGCCTGCCCGACCGCCACCACCAAAGCCATCACTGCCAGTCTTGCGGCAACTCCACGCAAACCGCACGCACCGCGTGCGACTTGCTGGCGAGGCATCTGGACCATTGTCGTGGACACACTCAAAACTCACCCACTCGATTTGCTACAGTTGGCAACTCGCTCCCGAGACGTCCCGCCCACCCGCGGCGGACGGGACGCCGGCCCTCGTTCGTCCTAGTGGACGAAGTCGGTCTTGTCGGAGATCGGCTGCTTGAAGAGCACCGGCGGCACCGTCGCACGTTCGTGGATGCTCACGTGATGCGGCGGCTTCGGATAGCTGATGCCCGGCGATTGCTTGACGTCGATGCGAACCTTCCGCACCGGGTCGGGAATGTGATAGTGCGTGTGATTCTTGATCACGTGCTTCTGCAGGCCGGCCGGCACGCCGAGCGGCACATGCGGAGGTCCGGGCAGTCCGATCGGCGTGCCCGAGATCGGCATTCCCCACTCGGGAGCGGTCGCTCCGGCAACCATGCCCGGCAGTTGGCTCGGGCCGTAGGCAGCCGCCGCGGGGCCAATCCCGCCGGGTCCGCCGATGCCGCAAGCACCGCCGCCGCAGCCGGCGCATCCGCCGCCGCTGCCGTCGCCGGCGCCAAAGCCGGCGCCGCCAAAGCCGCCCATCATTTGGCCGTCGCCGCCGCCGACCATCTGCAGGTCTTTGTTACCGAGGCGGACGATTGCCAGAATGGCTCCCATCTCGTCGGCTTCGACGATCGGATCGACACCCGGATCGAGGCGCGTGCTGACCAGCGTGCCGATGCCGCCGACGGCCAGCTCCTGGAACTCGGGGTCCGGCAGGTAGATCACCTTGGTGACGAAGTTGCCGCTGAGGACCTGATCGAGATCCTCCTCGGTGAATTGCACAGGGATGGCGTTGTGCGCCAGGAAGGCGTCCGTCCGCGGCAAGGTCGGTGCGATCTCGATCGTGGGATAGAGCTCGACGCCGGGACGACCCGGGATGTTGGTCAGTTTGAGACGATAGAGCGCTCCCTGGCCGAAGTTGTAGCGCCCCGGCACCACCAACGGCTCCGAATCGAACGCGCCCGGCGAACTGACGTCCCAGGTCACATACATGCCATCGGGGCCGACAAACGCGACCTGCGAGGCGGGGATCGGGAACGGCGGCACGTACTCGGGCGTCAACACGCCCGGTCCAGGACCACCCACGCCGGGGCCCGGCTCCATGAGCTGCGCGGCAGGGGGAAGATTGTTCTGACCCGGAAACTTGCACCCGCTGGCAACTACCAGCAGCAGTGAGAGGGCGGTGAAATAGTGTTTCATCTTCTTCCCCGCGAATTGAGCCCGCCGGCGGCGCTAAAAGCGGCCCCCGGAACCGGCGGTTGATCGTCGTTCGTGTGTTGTGGTGCGGCCGGGGCAGGCCTCGCGGCGTGCTGCCGGCCGGGTTCGGCCACCAAGTGACGTGGACCCGCTGCGGGCCGGTGCGCTAGAATCCCGTCCCGCAGGGCGTTCGGGGGTGCTAGCACTCGCTGCGGCAGGGATCACCTGCACGCGCCGACTGCGCCGGCCTCTGACTCCTAAGTTTCGGCGTGTTACATCCGGATTCTTTGGAAAATCCGTCATAACCCCACAATGAAGTGCATTTTTCCCATCCTGCCGCTGTTGATCCTGGCCGGCTGGGGAAGGCCGGCTGGGGCCCAGTTGGCAGAGGCGCCGCGCTTCAATGGGGCGACGACCTCAGTCCCAGAGGCCACGCCAGCGCGGTCAGCCACAGC
>JAEUIK010000263.1 GCA_016793185.1 Planctomycetaceae bacterium
TGGCTGGTAGAGTTGGACCGGGCCCCGCAAGCCGGTGGGCTTTCGCCGCTGCGAAGCCCGGCCTGCAGACTGACGCGACCAATCCTAATCGACCCCAGCGCGCGTCGCTAGTTCCGAAGCTGGCCAGGGGGAAACGCCCGGAGAAGTGCCTCGGCCGGGCAAGCCGGGTGGTGCGATCGGGGAGCATCTCCCGCGATCGCGAGCCAACCTAGGCTCGAACCCCGGCCAGCGACCACAGGCTACCGCTTTTGCGCGGGGGCCGGCCGAGCGGCCTGCTGGTTGGGTTGGTCCGCGCCGTTGGTGAGCCGGAGATACTCCTCGGGCGGCACTTCGCGGAACGTCACCAATTGCCGGCCCGTCTCCTCGATCTGCTTGCGGTCGTCCGCAAAGAGCTTCCACTGCACCGCGTGCACGCTCTTGAGGGTGACCGACTTGTTGGCCGCCAGCTTCGCCGGGTTGGAAGCGGTGAACACGATCTTGGCCGGAATGACTCCGCGCCCCTTGAGGATCTCATTGACCGCCATCCGCGGAAACGGCGGCGGCGAAGCAGGCTTGGTCACCTGGTTGAGCTGCGCATACGAATTCGCGAACCGGACGTACGTCTGCAGCACGGTCGAGTCTTCCACCGGCAATGGGGTGACGCGATAGGTGAAGATGGGGCTGGTCAGCACCAGCTCCTTCGTGTCGGGATCGATGTTCGACTCGAACTGCGGGTTGCTGAAGAACGCCGCGATCGCGTTGTTCTTGGTGTTCGCCAGATGGACGCGCAGCTCCTGCATGTTGCGGGCGACGTCCTTGGTCGGGATTTGCGTGCGGATTTGCCGCTCGACATCCAGCAGCACAAAGCGCCCCCGCCGCGGATCGAAGACGGTCACCTCTTGCGGCTCGGCGATGTAGTCGTAGACGACATCGTTAGTAAACAGCGTGAGATTCGAGCTGGCGGGCGTCTTCTCGTTGCCCATGAAGACGCTCGTTTGAATCCGGAATTCGGCGCCCCGCGACCGCTCCGCACCCAGGTCGAGCGCGACCAGGTCCAGTGAGACGAGGCCCAGCGTAACCACGCCGCAGCGGGCGAGACGAATCAGGTGCGTGCGCATGCGCCAAACCTCCTTGTTGCCAGCGGCGTCCCAAGACCTCACCGACCGGTGAGGGGGGGAGAATATCGGGGCCGGCTCAGGCTGTAAAGCACAATCGCCAGCCGCGGGCGCCCCGCAGCGCGCCAGCAGCCCGCGCCGGGGGGAATTGCTAGCAAGCGTCTGCCCCGCGACGAAGACCGGGGCTCGGAGCGGCTACTTCGGCACGAGGATACAGACGATCCGCCGGCCTTGCTGATTGGGGGGCGACTCGACCTTGCCGATGTCGGCCAGGCCGTCGATGACCTGCCGGATCACGCGCGAGCCTTCCTCAATGTGGGCCATCTCGCGGCCGCGAAAGATCACCGAGACGATCACCTTATCCTTGTGCTCGAGGAAGGTGCGGGCCCGATTCAGCTTGACTTCGATATCGTGCTCGCCGGTCTTGGGGCGAACGCGAATTTCCTTGATCTTGCTCTGGTGCGAATGGCCGCGGTGCTGCCGCTTCTTCTGCTGGTACTTGAACTTGCCGAAGTCCATGATGCGGCAGACCGGGGGGCGCTCGTTCGGCGCGACTTCCACCAGATCCAGATCCGCTTCGCGTGCGGCTCGCAGTGCGTCGTCAGTCGGAATGATTCCCAGTTGCGATCCGTCGGCGCCGATCACGCGCACGGGAGAGATACGGATCTGCTCATTGATTCGCTGCGAACGTTCGATTGCTTGGTTCCTCTCAACTTGCCGGCGCCAGTTATCGCGGAGCGCCCTAAACCGCGGGGGGAGGTTCCCCCAATACCCGGGGTCGTCAACGTCTAGTATGTAGGCTGCGCAACCAGGAATCTTGTCATCACGGCCGTCAGCCGTCAACTACCGTGCGCCGGGCCGTCGCGCCCTGACGCACCGGCGGCCCGTCTCACAAGCATAGCCCGCCCCGCGCCGAAAAGGGAACCTCAGTACAGCGTCTCGATCCCCTTTCCCTCTCCCAAGGAAACGCTCGATTTCACGATTTGGCGAACTTTGCGGGCAGCGACCTCTTCGCGGAGCTTGGCAATGGCCGCGGCGAGCGGCAGCGACCCCAGGTCGCCGTCGATCCGATCCCGGATCGACACGGCGTTCTCTTCGGCCTCCCGCCCCCCGATCACGAACATGTAGGGAGTCAGCTTGAGCTGGGCGTCGCGAATCTTGGCGCCGATCTTTTCGGCCCGATAATCGCCGGTCACGCGCAGGCCCGCCTGCCGCAGCTCGGTCTCCACCTGCCGCCCATATTCCTCGAACTTCTGGCTGACCGTGACCACCCGGACCTGCTCGGGTGCCAGCCAGAGGGGGAACGCCCCGGCATAGTGCTCGATCAGCACGCCGATGAAGCGTTCCATCGACCCCAGTGGGGCCCGATGGATCATCACCGGCCGGTGCGGTTTGTTGTCGGGGCCGATGTATTCGAGATTGAAGCGCTCCGCGCTCGGCAGGTTGTAGTCGAGCTGCACGGTTCCGAGCTGCCACTCGCGTCCCAGGCAATCGGCGACCACGAAGTCGGCCTTCGGACCGTAGAACGCGGCCTCGCCCCGCTCGATCGACAGCCGCTCGGGCGGAATGTCCAAATCGCTGCAGACCTGTTGGAGCGCCGCTTCGGCCCGCTCCCAACTCTCGGCGCTCCCCACGTACTTGTCGCTGGCCGGGTCGCGGAAGCCGAGCCGGACCCGGTAATCGTCGAGTCCCAAGGTCTGCAGCACAAACTGCGTCATCGAGATGCAGGCCCGGAACTCCTCAGCCACTTGGTCCTCGGTGCAGAAAAGATGGGCGTCGTCCTGGGTGAACCCGCGCACGCGGGTCATCCCGTTCAGCTCGCCCGACTGCTCATAGCGATACACAGTGCCGAACTCGGCCAACCGCAAGGGGAGATCGCGATAGCTCCGCGGACGCGATTTGTAGATCATCACGTGGTGCGGGCAATTCATCGGCTTGAGGAGGTACTTTTCGCCCTCCTCCATCTCGATGGGGCGAAACTGGCTGTCGGCGTAGTAGGGATAGTGTCCCGAGATCTGATAGAGCTCGACGCGGCCGATGTTCGGGGTATAGACCGGATCATAACCGCGCTGGATCAGCTCCTGGCGGATGAAGTTCTCGAGCTCGCCGCGAATCACGGCGCCGCGAGGCAGCCAGAGAATCAACCCCTGCCCGACCAACGGATTGACGCTGAACAATTCGAGCTGCTTCCCCAGCAACCGATGATCGCGCCGCTTGGCCTCCTCGACGCGCTCCAGGTGGGCCTCCAGTTCTTCCTTGGAGAAGAACGCGGTGCCGTAGAGCCGCTGCAGCTGCTGCTTGGAAGCGTCCCCCTTCCAGTAGGCGCCGGCGACCGACAGGAGCTTGAACGCGCCGATCTTGCCCGCGCTCGGAATGTGCGGCCCGCGGCAGAGGTCGACAAACTCTCCCTGCCGGTAGAACGAGAGCCGGGGATGGTCGGCCAATCCCTGGCTGATGTGCTCGACCTTGAGCGGCTGCTTCAGATCGCGGCAGAGCTGGACGGCGCGCTCGCGCGGCTCTTCGTAGCGCTCGAAGGGCTCGTCCTGCTTGATGATCTTGGCCATCTCGGCCTCGATCGCGGGAAAGTCCGCCTCGCTGATCGGGTGCTCGAGCGCCATGTCGTAGTAGAAGCCGTTCTCGGTGGTCGGGCCGAACGCCAGATCGACGCCGGGATACAGCCGCATCACCGCCCGCGCCATCACGTGGGCGCAGGAGTGCCGCATCACGGCCAGGGCCTCGGGGTCCTTCTTGGTCAGGAGCCGCAGCTTGACTTGCCCGTCATCGGGCAGCAGGGTGTCGGCACCGACGACTTGCCCGTCGATCTCGGCGGCGATCGTGGCTTTGGCCAGGCCGGCGCCGATCTCGGCGGCGACCTCACTGGGACGGATGGGATGGGAGTATTGTCGAACGCTGCCGTCAGGAAGTTGCACGCTGAGCATGGATTGTGGATTTACCTGCAAACGGGTCGGATGGCCGTGGTGCGCCGGCACAAAGGGCGCACGTGCGAATTCCCCAAGACACGGCCGATTCGCTCGCCCACCTTATACCATCTTCGACGCCCCGAGGTCAGCAGCGGTTCGCGTTCCCGGCCCGCCAGCCGCCGTCGGCCGGGACTGCCCGACAACGGGCTGAGGCTGCCCGGTCAGGGAACGCCGGCTTCTCCGTGTGTATGGCCACTGGCTGCCTGGTGTGTGCCACTGGCAGCTTGCCTGCCAGTGGCACGCGCGACTGATGGATCGGCGTCACGCAAGACGCCTTGAACTGCACAACGACGTTCCCACAGCAGTCCGAACGGCCCGCCCAGCTCAGATCTTCAGCGGGGCATCGCTGGGCGAAGCGCCATGCTGGCGGATTTCGTCGGACAGTTCGTGCCCGAGCACGCTGTGGTGCCGGCCGTAGAAATAGTAGATCAACAGCCCCGCCCCCAGCCAGAACATCAGCCGTCCCCAGGTCACCAGCGGCAGGAAGAGCATCAGGAGCACGTTGACCAGGATCCCCAGCGGGGCAATCAAGTAGACCGCCGGGCAGCGGAACGGTCGCTCCGCATCCGGGCGCTGGATGCGCAGGATCAGCACCGCCGCACACACCACGACAAACGCCAGCAGCGTGCCAATGTTGACCATTTCGGCCAGCTCCTGGATCGGCACCACCGCGGCCACGATCGAGATCACTCCGCCCGTGAGCATCGTCGCCAGGTGGGGCGTGCGGAATCGAGCATGCACTTCGCCGAACAGCCGCGGCAGCAGGCCGTCGCGGGCCATCGCCATGAAGACGCGCGCCTGGCTCAAGAACGACACCAGCAGCACGCTCGTCAGTCCCGCCAGGCCGCCGGCCGCCACCAGGATGGTCGATAGCCGCAAGGCCACGGTCGGCGTCTTTTGCGCCTCGGCGCTGAAGGCCGCGGCGATCGGGGCGTGCAAATCGAGCTGGTAGTAGGGAACCATGCCGGTAATCGTGGCCGCGACCGCGATGTACAGGATGGTGCAGATGATCAACGACGCGATGATCCCCAGCGGCACGTCGCGCTGCGGACGCCGGGCCTCCTCGGAGTGCGTCGAGATGGCGTCGAACCCGATGTAGGCGAAAAAGACAATCGAAGCCCCCAGCATCAAGCCCGACAATCCATAGGGGGTGAACGGCGTCCTGAATCGCTCGTCGAGCGGCAGCAGCCGCTCGTTCAGTCCCAGCAGTCCGAGCAATCCCCATTTCTCGGCGGGGTCCTCGGGTATCAGCCGCGATTCGACGGGAAGCGAATGCCAGTTCCCGGGATTGATGAACGACCAGCCGACGAGAATCACGAAGACCACCACGGCCAGCTTCACCAGCACGAGCAAGGCGTTGGTCGTCGCGCTCTGGCGAATGCCCAAGACCAATACGCCGGTGACCAGCAGCGTGATGGCCGCGGCCGGCAGGTTGACGACTCCCTGGATGACCTGGCCGCCGACTTCCTTGGTGGTGAAGGGATCCAGCGAGAGTTGCGGGGGAATCTGCCACAGGCCGAGCGCCCCGAGCAGTTCGTTCAAATACCCCGACCAGCTCGAAGCCACAACCGAGCACGACATGGAGTACTCGAGAATGAGATCCCAGCCGATGATCCAGGCCAGCAGCTCGCCGAGCGTGGTGTAGGCGTAGGTGTAGGCGCTGCCGGCGACCGGCGCCATCGCGGCGAACTCGGCGTAGCAAAACGCGGCGAGCGCGCAGCCGACCGCGGCGATCGCAAACGAGATCATCAGGGCCGGCCCGGCGTCCTGGGCCGCCGCCTTGCCGGTGAGCACGAAAATGCCCGACCCGATGATCGCCCCGATTCCCAGCGACGTAAGCGCGATGGGCCCCAGCACCCGTTGCAGCCGGTCCTCGCCAGCCATTTCCTTGATCAAATGCTCGAGCGACTTGCGCCGGGAGATCTGCTTCCAGAGCATGAGAATCCTTCCTGGACTCGAAGTGCCGTCGCTCGTTCGGGCGGCCGGACCACGCACCGCAGGCCAGCCAGTTTTGGGGGCCGGCGCGGTTGGGGGCCAGTCTACTTCTCGGGCTTGGTCTCCGGCTGGTACGCGTGGTCGCGCTTGCGGAGCACCTTGGCCTCGAGAATCTTGTCGGGCTCGACAGCCTCGACGCCGGGCTGATCGGGATCGCGCTGCTTGAGCTTCGTCAGCACGTCGAAGCCGTCGATCACGCGGCCGAAGACGGTGTGCTTGCCATTGAGGTGCGAGGTGGGGCGGAAGGTCAGAAAGAACTGCGAGCCGCCGGTGTCTTTACCGGCGTGCGCCATGCTGAGCGTGCCGCGAAAATGGTTGCGGTGGTTTTCGGTATAGCACTCGCAGGGAATCGTGTAGCCGGGGCCGCCGCTGCCATTCCCCTTGGGATCGCC
>JAEUIK010000266.1 GCA_016793185.1 Planctomycetaceae bacterium
CGCGATCCATGCTCGCCAGCTTCGCGCCGACGTCCATATGATTCGGAAGAATCTTGCGATGCCACTCTCCCATCCGCACGAACTGGTCGTCGCCCCGTCGATACACGACCGGGTCGATCGAGCGCGCCTCCATCCGCTTGACGAGCTCGGGGCAGAAGAGGTGACTTTGGCAGTCGATCTTGCCGGGGGCCGAGGCGAGCTCCGCGGCGCGCTTGTCGTCGCCGGCGGCCGGGGCCTTCTCCCCCCCGGCGGCCAAACCGGCGCCAGCCAGGCCCGTGCCGGCCCAGGCGAAAAAGTCACGGCGCGTCGTTGCTGGTTTGCTCATGGTGGATCGACTCGACTCGCTCAGGCGAGCAGCTTGTGAATGACGTTGCCGTAGACGTCCGTGAGGCGGAAGTCGCGCCCCTGAAAGCGATAGGTCAACCGCTTGTGATCGATCCCCAACAGGTGCAACAGCGTGGCGTTGAGGTCGTGGATCGGCACGGGATCTTCGACGGCGCCGAAGCCCAGCTCGTCGGTCGCGCCCAGCGTGAAGCCAGGCTTGATGCCACCCCCTGCGAGAAACATCGTACCGGCGCGGGGCCAGTGGTCGCGGCCGGTGTAGCCCTTCTCCGCGCCGGGGCGATCCTCGTTCATCGGCGTGCGGCCGAACTCGCCTCCCCAGATCACCAGGGTGTCATCGAGCAGTCCCCGCTGCCGCAGATCCCGGATCAGCCCGGCGGTCGGCTGGTCGATCTGCTGGCAGAGATGCGGCAGGCCGACTTCGAGCGACGCGCGGCGCGTGTCGCCGTGGCAATCCCAGATTGCCTTGAGCGGCTCTCCTTCGTAGCAGATCTGCACGAAGCGCACCCCGCGCTCCACCAGCCGGCGGGCCACGAGGCAGCTCCGCGCGTAGGCCGTCGTCAGTTTGTCGATTCCGTACAGGTCGAGCGTCGCCTGCGTCTCGCTCTGAAAATCCATCAGCTCGGGCACGCTCGTCTGCATCTGGTAGGCCAGCTCGTACGAGGCGATGCTGGCGCCAATCTCGTCGTCGGGCATGGTGCTGAGCCGGATGCGATCGAGCGCGGCCACCGCCTCGATCGTGTCGCGCCGCGCCTCGGCATCGATCCCCTGCGGATTGCTGAGAAACGGAACGGTTTCGCCCTGCGTGCGGAGTTCCACTCCCTGATGCCGGGCCGGTAGAAACCCGGCTCCCCACATCCCCTTCCCGCCGGAGTTGCGCATGCCGGGGACCAGCACGGCAAAGTCGGGCAGGTTTTGCTGGGCGTTGCCGAGCCCGTAGTTGATCCAGGCCCCCAGGCTCGGCTTGCCCGCCTGCGGGTAACCGGTGGTCAGCACGTTCCAGGCGGGGCCGTGGTTGAACTGGTCGGTCTCCATGCTCTTGATGAACGTCAGCTCATCGACCAACCCGGACAGATGCGGCAGCAAGTTGCTCACCCACGCGCCGCTCGCGCCATACTGCTGGAACTCGAACGGCGTGCCGAGAAACTTCTTCGTGCCGCGGACGAAGGCCAGTCGCTGCCCGGCGAACAAGCTGGTGGGCACGTCCTGGCCGTGCACGTCGTTCAGCTTGGGCTTGTAGTCAAACAAGTCGAGCTGCGACGGGCCGCCGAGCATTTGCAGATAGATCACGCGCTTGACGCGCGGCGCGTGGTGCGGCAGGCCGGCCAGCGGGCTCGCGGCAGCGTCGTCGGCCAGCGCGCCCCGGTGCGACAAGAGCGCCAGCGCCGCGGCTCCCAGCGAGACCCCTTCGCCGAGAAAATGCCGCCGCGTCAGCCGCCGGACCTGCTCGAGCGCCAGCGACTGAGCTGCGGAAATCGACCTGGATCGAGGCCTCTTGCTCATCGCCGGACTTACTCGCGGGTGATCGCTTCGTTCAGGTTCAACAGCGTATTGGCCACGAGCACCCACGCCGCGCGCTCAGCCCGCGCGTCGGCCGATCCGGCCACGCCGGACTCGCCAAGCAACTTGTCGACGGCCGTCCGGTCGCTGCTGAATGCTTCCCGCCGCCGCGCGAACAGCTCGGCCAGCGCCTGCCGCTCGGCGTCGGTGGGCGTTCGGGCAGTCACGGCGCAGAAGGCCAGGTCGAGACGTTCGTTGAACGCGCCGCCGGTCTCGCGCTCGACACGCGCCGCCAGCCCCCGGGCCGCGTCGAGAAACACGCGATCGTTCAAGAGCGCCAGCGACTGCAAGGGAGTATTGGTGCGCGCCCGCCGGGCGCAGCTCACATCGCGGCTCGGCGCGTCGAAGCTCGCCAGCATGTCGTCCAGGGTGAGCCGCTTCCACTTGAGATAGGCCGAGCGGCGGTACGGCAGCTTTCCCTCGGCGAGCCCCATCTTGTCGGGCGTTAGCGGCGGTCCCCCCAGCTCGAGCTGCAGGACTCCCCCTGCCGCCAGGGCCGAATCGCGCACCACTTCGGCTGGCAGTCGGATCCGCGGCGCGCGTGACAGCAGGCGGTTGGCCGGATCGCGCTCGCGCTTCACGGCGGTCACTTCGCTCGCTTGCCGGTACGCGGCCGAGGTGACCAGCACGCGCACCATCGGCTTGAAATGCCAACCCTGGCGGACGAACTCGCCGGCCAGCCAGTCCAACAACTCGGGATGCGAGCAGGCTGGGGCCTGCGTCCCCAGGTCATCCAGCGTCTCGACCAGCCCCGTGCCGAAGAATTGAGCCCAAAGTCGATTCATGGCGACCCGCGCCGTCAGGGGATTCCGGGCATCCACCAGCCAGCGCGCCAGCGCCAGGCGATCGTGGCCGCTGGCGGCCGGAAACGTATCGAACGCGCCCGGCGTCCCCGCCTCGACCCCCTCGCCCGGCGTGAGAAAACTGCCGCGCACAAACACGTGCGTCGCGCGCGGAGCATCGAGCTGCCGCATCACCAGCATCTTGACCGGCTGCGGCGTATGCGGCGAAGGCCACTCCATCCGCGGGCTGACGTCGCTGATCCGGCCCGCCTCGTCGGTCGTCGTCTCTTCGGCGTCGTGATTGAAGTAGGCCAGGAACCGATAATAGTCGCGCTGCGGAAACGGATCGTACTTGTGGTCGTGGCACTGCGCGCAGCCGAGCGTGGCGCCGAGCCAGACCGTGGCCGTGGTATTGACGCGATCGAGGACCGCCTCGATGCGGAACTCCTCGGGATCGACCCCCGCCTCGCGATTGATCCGGGTGTGTCGATGGAAGGCGCTGGCCACGCGATCGGCCGGGGTCGCGTCGGGCAACAGGTCGCCCGCGAGCTGCTTGATCGTGAACGTGTCGTACGGCATGTCGGCGTTCAGGGCGTCGATCACCCAATCGCGATAGGGCCAGACCACGCGGTCGCCGTCGTGCGGATAGCCGTCCGAGTCGGCATAGCGGGCGAGGTCGAGCCAGCCCAGCGCCTGCCGCACGCCGAACTGCGGCGACGCCAACAACCGATCGACCAGCCGCTCGTAGGCGTCGGGCGCGTCGTCCGCCACGAAATC
>JAEUIK010000296.1 GCA_016793185.1 Planctomycetaceae bacterium
TGGCCAGCTGCGGATGGCGCCGAATGCTTTGGGCGACCTCATATCCATTCAGGCCCGGCATGCCGAGATCGAGAAACACGATGTCAGGTCGATTCAGCGTCACCCATTCGAGCACCGAGGCGCCGTCGAACAGCGCCGCGACGCGCTGGCCGAGCGATTCGAGCACCCACGCCAAGGTCTCGGCCGATTCCTGGGAGTCGTCGACGACGAGAATCAGATGCGAGGGAATATCGCTGGTGGGCGCAGCGCGCTCCGCGGGTGCGACCGCGGCGTGGCCGTCGGGAGGCGCGCCCAGCACGGGGATCTCGTACCAGCGCTCGTTGAACCACAGGCGATAACCGGAAACGCCATCGGGCCGGGTTGTCCAGAGGAGCTGGGGTGGTGCGTCGGCAGTGTGACTCGCCGCCCTGGGCGCCGTGCCCCGGCCCGCGCGCGATGGTTTCAACCACAGGCTGATCCCCACCCCCAAGGTCGCGAAGAGAGTCAGGTGCAAGACCTGCTCGAACCGCTCGGATCGCGCCGCCGGCAGCGCGGGAACGAGCTGGAGGCCGGTCCAGATCACGCCGAGCGTGGTGGCCAGCAGTCCCGGGTAAGCTCCACCGAACCAGGTTGCCAGGCCCACGGCGACCAGGAGGCACAGCAGAGGCGCCTCGATGGAGGAGTCGTGAAAGAAGGTGGAGTTGCAGGCCAGCGCCGCCAGCGTCGCGACGATTGCAGCCAGACACCCCTGCAGGACTTGAGATCGCAGCATGGTAAAACCCTCCCGAAAAGAAGTGAGTGCCCCGCCCACTAGCTAACGGTGTTTTCCAGCGCTTCCCTCCCTTGGCTGAAGTTCTCGAATGGAACCGCCGCGACAAGTGTCTCTCAGAATGAGCGAAGGCATCAGTTGGATCTCCCACCAGGCATGACTATCGTCACCCGAAGTTGGGAGAAGGCACCGATGCCTTCTAGCGTGTCGGACCAAGGATAGAAATGTCTTGGTATCAGACCTGAATGCGTGAGAGTGTGGTCACGCGCTGCCCCGGTGACGATGGTCTGGTGTGCTTCGGGCACAGGCGCCTGAAGCGATGAAGCAGCCTCCATTATCGCGTGGCGCCTCTCGACCGCAAGAAAATTCTGCGCGACCCTGGGCATTCAGTGTCGGTCGCGTGGCGAACCGTTTACCTCCCAGGTGCGCAGTGTGCGGTGTTGCACAGACCGACAGCGGTTGCCTGATTGTGCGTGAGCGTGTCCGCAAAAATGATGGCGCGCACCGTAACGGTTTGCGCGACTGCGGAATGCCGCAGTCGAGCCGGGTTCCTTCGCGCGTGGCCGGTGGGCCGCCGCGTTCGCGCTCCGCGCGTACTTGGGCGCGCGCTTCGTCAACTTGCGACGGGGTAATCTGCGCGCTTCAAGCAGTTCGTCGCGCGCAGTGTGCCTGCTCAGCCGCGCAGTTCTGCCGCGGCGGCAGCGTTGCCCGAGCGATTCGCCGCCACATGGCGCTGCGCTCGGCGCAGAGCTGCCACTTTTGGGGGCGATTCGAGCGATTTGACAAGCCGCGGATTGCGACGTAGATCCTCAATGGCGACTCGATCTCGGTGCGCTCTGTGACCAGGGCGGCGGGGTCGCACTCGCCCTGGATCTCGTCCGGCATCCTCTCCTCGGATGCCTGCCGTTCTGGCTTTTCGTTTGCGTTCGTGCTCAAGCAGATTCTCGAAGTTCCAACAGTCCGTTCCCGGCTGGCGGCAGCGCGCGCGCCCCGGACCGCGGACGCCTTCCAGGAGACGCCACCTCCATGGCTACGATGATCGTCGAAAACCGCAGTTCCCCGACGATTCCGCTTGTCATCAACAACGACTCGCTGGTGCGCGAGCGGGTCTGGCGTCTCCTCTCGAACCTCTACCCGGTGGCCCCGCTCTTGAATCGCCGCGCCGAGCAGCGCTATCCCTTTGCCTGCCTGGCACTGGTCACGCCCGTCGAAGCCGAGGGGGACGCCGCAGCGGCAGCGCCGATCGTGGTCTCGACCAAGAATATCTCGGAGAGCGGGGTGAGCTTCTTTCATCCGGCGACCCTCCCCTATCGCCGGGTGTTGCTCAAGTTCGAGCGCGACGACGCGTCGTCGGTCACCTTTCTGGTGGACTTGAGCTGGTGCCGCTTCACGAGGCAAGGCTGGTACGAAAGCGGCGGACGTCTCTTGCAGGTGATTCCCGCCGGCAAGTAAGCCTGCGCCGCGGTTGCCGAACCGCTGGCGCGCGCCGAGCGCGGACCCGGGATTGCGTTTGGCGCTTAGCCCACCGCGGCCGCGGGGGCGGCGGGCACGACCCGCAACTTTCCAAGGTATTGGCCGAACTGCGCCGCGAGTCCGGCGGCGCGCTCTTCGCTCCGCCAGCCGAGAAAACTCTGCTTCGCGGCCTCGAGCGCCGCAGCTTCGGAGGCGAGCAAGCCCGTCAAGAGCGCGCGCGTCTCGTCCGACACATTGCCGGCCAACCAGGTCGAGAATTCCTGGCAGGCGGTCGCGCGGTCGTTGATCTCGCCCAACCGTTCCTGCACTTGCTCGATCTCGGGATAGAGTTGGGCGCGGAACTCGGGGGGAAACGCCCCGGAGAAGATCTCCATGGCATAGCGCAGCTTCTTGCCATGGATGCGGCACTGGTGCATCGCCGCCAACTCCTCGAGCGGCCCGCGGACCGCCGTGAAGAATTCCTCGACGAGGGGCGTGAGCGCCTGGCGGGCTGCCTCGACAAAGGTCGGTGTCCGCTGGGCAGCGGCGGCGCGAACTTGGATCCGTGCCACCAGCTCGCGGATTCGCTTGCGGAACTTTCCCTCGCGGAGCTTCTTGTCGACCTGCCGGATCGCGGGCTGCGCCAGCTTGCGGCGCGCTTGCAGATCCGACAGCAGCTCCTCCCAGCCCGGCCCGGGCGAATCGTCCGCCAACTTGGTCAGCCGCGCCAGCAAAACGTCGAGATCACGGGCCTCGCCCGCCGCGCGGCGCACCCCGTGCAGCTGGCGTTTGAGCTTCCGCAAACGGCGTCGGGGAAGCAAATCCGCAAAGATGCCCAGCGCCGAGTTGGCCCGCCGTGTGGCCACGCGGAGTTGATGCACGTACTCGGGATCGTCGTCCGCTTCCCAGGCCGCCAGCGGCAGGTAGTGGCTCACCAGCTTGAGGCGCAAGCGGAGCGCCGACCGGGCCGCCTCGGTTACGGGCTGCTCGGGTGACGTTCCGTCGATCCACTTGCCGGTCCGCTTCATACCGCCGATCCGTTCGCTCCCCGATAATCACCCCGCGCGCCCGGGCCGTGGGCGACGAACATTCTGGCACGGGAAAAACCGATCGTCCACGCGCGGGGGCGAAAGTTTTGGTTCGCGCGGCTGGCCGCGGTCCGCCCGCGGCATGGCCTACTGTCCGCCGGCTGGCGCATCTCCCGGGGCGAACAGCTTTTCGAGTTTTCGTGCCAGCGCCGGGCCGCGGAGGTTCTGGGCGACGACGAGCCCGTCGCGCCCGACAAGAAACGTCGTAGGAATCGCGTGGACGTGATACTTCTCGGCCAGCGGATGCTGGCCCCCCGAGGCTTCGTCAAAGAGATTGACCCACGGAATCTGCTCGTCCGCGAGAAAGGTCTCGAGCGCTTCGCGATCGCGATCGAGACTGATGGCGACGACCTCGAAGCCGGCATCGTGAAAGCGCTCGTACGCTTCCTTGACGTGTGGCAGCTCGGCCCGGCAGGGACCGCACCAGGTGGCCCAGAAATCGACCAGCACGACCTTCCCCTTGTAGGCGCTCCAATCGAAGGGGGTACCATCGACGGCGTGGCCTTCGAGCTCGAGGGGATTGCCGACCAGCGACTCGTCGTCCTTACCGCCGGCCAGCGACTTGCCGTACCGCGCGAGGCGCCGGTCGCTGCTTTGCGCAAAGCGCTCGCCGAACTCGGCGTAGAGTTTCTTGGCCTGCTCGCGATCCGGCAGAAGAT
>JAEUIK010000345.1 GCA_016793185.1 Planctomycetaceae bacterium
GATCTGCAGCAGGTCGGCGACCTTGCGGCGATGGACTGGATTGGCGAAGTCGTGTCCGCCCAGCAGGTTGGTAGTATTGCTGAACAGCCGCGAACCCATCGCGTTGCACTGGCCAGTGATGGAGTTCGCGCCAGTTCCCGGTCGACCGATATTGCCGGTCAATAGCGCCAGATTGACGATGGCTTGCGCGGTCCGGACGCCCTGATGGCTTTGGTTGACACCCATAGTCCACCACAGCGACACTCGGGCCCCCCCCTGAATGATTCGCGCGAATCTCTCGATCTGCTCTGCAGCCAGGCCTGTCTCGGCGGAAACTCGCTCTAAGGTGTAGGGCTGGAGGAACGTTTCCAGGCTATCGAAGCCCGTCGTGTGCGCAGCGACGAAATCTCGGTCGATCCAACCCCGTTCGATCAGCAGGCGTGCCACGCCGTGGAACAGGACTAGATCGGACTTGGGTCGCACCGCCAAATGCTGGGTGGCCTGCATCGCCGTTTCGGTGGCGCGCGGATCGATCACAACGATCTCGGGCGAGTGCCGGTTCTGGGCGATCCGCTGCCACAGGATCGGATGCGCGATCGCCAGGTTGCTGCCGACCAGGACGATCACGTCCGACTGTTCAAAGTCGGCGTAGGTATAAGGAGGCGCGTCGAAACCGAATGCCTCCTGATAGGCCACGACGGCCGTGGCCATGCACTGCCGGGTGTTGCCGTCGCCGTGGATCATGCCCATGCCGAACTTGGCGAGCGCGCCCAGCAGTGCCATCTCTTCCGTCGCGATTTGACCGGTGCTGAGGAATGCGATCGACTCTGGCCCGTGGGCGCTCTGAATCGCCTTCAGGCGCGTGGCAAACGCGCGCAACCCCTGGTCCCAGGTGACCGGCGTGAGACGCCCGTGCGCGTCGCGAAGCAGCGGGGTGGTCGCGCGGTCGGGCGAATCGAGTACCGCCAGCGCTTCCCAGCCCTTGGGGCAGGCCATGCCCTGATTGACGGGATATTGCCAGTTTGGCGTCAGCCCGACGGCCCGCCCCCCCTGCACGTGGACGTCGAGGCCGCAGCCGGTGGAGCAAAAGCCGCAGACCATCGTGGTACGCGCATCGGGGCGAAGTTTCTCCGGTACAAGGCCCAACTCGCCGCCGCCCTCGACGAGTTCGAGCTCGCGCGTGAGAGGGCCCGACCGGTGGATCAACGAAGGGGGGGCGTGCGGGCGCGCAGCTCCTGGCGAGGACATCAGCGAATTCCTCCCGGCATGCGGGGCGAGGCGACAGCGGCGAAGAACAGATAACGCTCCAGCAGTTCGCCAGCCAGCGATGCGCCAAACAGCAGCAGGGTGGCGACGGCGAACACCTGTCGCTCCGGCAGGGCCGTCGCGGCCATCAGTTGAGGCAAGAGCAAGGCCGGCGCGACGAGACCTCCCAAACCTCCCAGGGCGAAGCGCGCGATCGCGGGATTGGCCAGATCGCGGACCATCAGCAAGGCCGAGCGCTTCAGGGATGTCATGGTTCGCGAGAGCAAGTGCCGGAGCAGCAACGCCTCCCAGCCGAGCTTGAGGCTGGCCACCGCCATCAGGCTGTAACAGATCGGGGGTCCAGCAGCGGTCAACAGCGCTAGGTGAGACTCGTCGGGACGCAGCGTGGCCAGTGCCGCCAGGCTCAGCCAGAGCGTCGCCAGGCCGAGCATCGCGGATGTCAAGGCGAACCGCGTGGCGGTTCGCGAGAAGTCCCAGAGATCGCGCCGCACCGAAGCGTAGATCATCACCGAACACAGAACCGCCAGAGCGCCCACTGCCGCCACGCTTCCGGCCAGGAGGTTGATCCACCGTTGCGGCGCGAGCCAGCCATTCGGCGCGACTACCGCGGCCGCATACGCACAGGCGAGCGCCGCGAAGATCCCAAACACCACGATCTCGCGACTCAGCCAGGAATGGCCGAGTCCCAGCACGGCACGATAGGCGTACCGCGGTCGCCCCAGATGAAACACGCTCGACCCCAGCGCCAGCAGGCCAAACACCAGGGCCATCACCGCCTGGACGGGCCGGACGGCCGCGATCGATTGCTGGCCGATGAACCACTCCAGACCGATCCCGCAAGCAAAGGCCCCGACCGACAGCTGCGTCAGCACCAGCATGATGACCAGCGGCCAATGCGGATGCTGGCGACTGACCTGAAAATAGTCGGCCGGCAACATGTTGCGCGGCAGCACACGCTGGGTCTTGTAGGTGGTCGTGGGATAGGTGATCTGGGGATCCGGAGCAGCCGGCAGGAACAACGCCGCTTCGGCGTCCTCCAGCACCTGCTCCACGCTGACGACGCGGATGGCGATCGCCTGAGTCGGGCAGGCTTGCACGCAAGCGGGCGCCTCCCCCGCGGTCAGCCGCGTCGAGCACATATCGCACTTGCGCACGATCCCTTTGTCGGAGTGGTACTTCGGCACGTCATAGGGGCAGGCCAGCGTGCAGTACTGGCAGCCAAAGCACTGGTCGTCCAAGTGCTTGACGATGCCCGTGAGCGGGTCCTTTTCGTAAGCGTTCACCGGGCAGGCCGCGAGGCAGGCCGGCTCGAGGCAGTGATGGCACGCGGTCGTGACGTGCTGCAACACGGGCAGCGTACTCGTTCCGCCGAGCAGCAAGCCGACATCGCGCCACGCTTCCTCCGCATCGAGCCCGTTCAAATTGTGGCAGCTCGTCACACAGGCCTTGCAGCCCGAGCAGCGGTCGAGATCGACCTCGAAGGCGTACTGCTGACCCGCTCCGGGAGGCGTCGCCGGCAAAAGTTGTCGGTACTGCTGCGCTCTCGGCGAAACCCCTGGCGCGCCGTGAGTCCGGGCAAATTGCTCGACTGCCGTCAGGTCCTGCTGGTCGCGCAGGAGTTGCTCGAGCCGTTGCGCCGGACCTGCGTCCGCGGGGGGCGATGGAATCGTCGTCTCGAGCGTCGCAAGCAGATCAAGCATTAAGTCCCCTTCCGCGCTCCGGCCAGCAACAACCCCTGCTCGGTGGTCGGTACGGCGCTTAGGTCCTCGCTCCCGGCGGCGACGTGGCTGTCACACGACGTCGCCAGTCGACAGCCGATGGCCGTCGCGAGTTGCTGGTCGAGCACTTCGATCGGCGGCAGCTCGAGATAAACATCGTCGCCCGCGACGCGCACCGGAAACGTCCGGATGCGATATTCCTCCTGCTGCAGCGACGCGCCGGAGACCAGCGAAAAGGTTTTCTTGTGGAGCGGACAGGCGACCTTCGGCTCGCCGCTTGCGTCGCCGACGATTCCCCGCGAGAGGACAAAGGCCTTGCGATGGGGGCACATGTTCTGTGTGGCGTACCACTCGCCGCGACTCGCGAAATTGAACACGGCGATCTGCACGCGGCCGTACTTGATTGCCGCCCCGCCATCTTGGGGAAAGTCCGAAACCATGCCGACGCGAACCCACGAAGTCGCTGGCTCTATTGGCGGCAACTGGCTCAGCCCCCGGAACTGCTCGAGGGAGACGAATTCGGCGGGCCAAGAGCCCGGGCGCTGCTGGCCGCGCTCCGAAACGATCTCGATGCATGATTCCGTTTCGTCGGTGTTGGCGAACTGCTGGAAGCGCTTGCGCTTCTCCGGGTCGCGGACGACGGCGGCCCATTCACATTGATAGGTGTCAATGAGCCGGGAGATCATTGCCTCGAGTTCGGCCGCCAGGCCCAGTTTGTCGTGGACGACGACATCGCGAATGTGGTCGATGCCTCCCTCGAGCTTTTCGCGCCAGACGCTGGTCCGCGTGAGCTTGTCGGCGGTGCTGATGTAGTACATCAGGAAGCGATCGACGTAGCGGATGGCCGTCTCTTCGTCGAGATCCGTCGCGAGCAGGTCGGCGTGCCGCGGCTTCGAGCCGCCGTTGCCGCAGACGTAGAGGTTGTAGCCATTCTCCGTTGCGATCAGGCCGACATCCTTGGACTGTGCTTCAGCGCACTCGCGAATGCAGCCCGAAACGGCCATCTTGATCTTGTGCGGCGAGCGAATCCCCTTGTAGCGATTCTCGATGCGGATCGCGAAGCCGACCGAGTCCTGGACGCCATAGCGACACCAGGAGGTCCCCACGCAGCTCTTGACCGTGCGCAACGACTTGCCGTAGGCGTGGCCGCTTTCGAAGCCCGCGTCGACGAGCCGCTCCCAGATGTCGGGCAGATCCTGTACCTGGGCGCCGAAGAGATCGACGCGCTGGCCGCCGGTAATCTTCGTGTACAGTCCGTACGCTTTGGCGACTTCGCCCAGCACGATCAGCTTATCGGGCGTGATCTCGCCGCCGGGAACCCGGGGCACGACGCTGTACGATCCCCCGCGTTGCAAGTTCGCCAGGAAGCGATCGTTCGTGTCCTGGAGTGTCTGATGGGGAGGCTCGAGAATGCCCTCGTTCCACAGGCTGGCCAGAATCGAAGCCACGACGGGCTTGCACGTCTCGCAGCCGTTTCCTTGGCCGCAGGCGGCGAGCACATCGGCGAACGTCTTCAGCCGCTTGATCTTGATGGTCGCGAACAGCTCCGTCCGCGAGTGACAAAAGTGCTCGCAGAGATGCTGCGCGACCACCTTGCCAGCCTGCTTCAGCTCGGCGTGCATCAGATCCGTCACCAGTGGCAGGCACCCGCCGCAGCCGGTGCCGGCGCGTGTGCAGCGCTTGACGTCGGCGATCGTTTCGAGGTTCTGTTCGCGGATCGCCGCGGAGAGGGCCCCCTTGGTGACATTGTTGCATGAGCAGATCTGAGCCTCGTCGGGCATCGCACCGGGCGCTGCCAGAGGCGCAGCACCGCCCGAGCTGCCGACCAGGAGCTCGTGGGGTCGGCAAGGAAGCGGCGATCCCCCTTTGGCGAGCATCGAACAGACTCCGTACGAGCTCGCGTCCCCGACCAGAATGCCCCCCAGGAGTCGCGTGCCATCCGAGTTGAACAGCAGTTTCTTGTAGACGCCGTTGAAAGGGTCCTCGAAGACCAGTGGCGTGGCTCGCTCGGGCGGCGCCTCATAATCGCCGAACGAGGCGACGTCGCAGCCCAGGAGCTTCAATTTGGTCGAGAGGTCCGCCCCGGCAAAGCGGCGATCCTGGCCGGTGAGGTTCGCCGCGACGATCTCGGCCATTTCGTAGCCGGGCGCCACGAGTCCATAGACCATGCCGCGGTGCGCGGCGCATTCGCCGATGGCAAAGATGTGGGAATCCGACGTCTGCAGGCAATCATCGACGACGATTCCGCCGCGCTGGCCGAGTGTCAGGCCCCACTCCTTAGCCAGGTCATCGCGGGGACGGATGCCGGCCGAGACGATGATCATGTCCACGTCGAGGGAGGTGCCGTCGGTGAACTCCAGCCGCTCGACCGATCCGGCGCCGTGTACCTCCTTCGACGACTTGCCCAGGTGGACGCGGACTCCCATCGCCTCGATCCGCTGGACCAGCGCCCGGGAGCCCGCCTCGTCGATCTGGCGCGGCATCAAGCGCGGGTTGAACTCGATGACGTGGGTTTCCAGTCCCAGCTCGTGGGCGGCTCGGGCGGCTTCGAGCCCCAGCAGTCCCCCCCCCAGCACGGCGCACCGCCGCGAACCGTGGGCGAACTGGATGATCCGTTCCAGATCCTCGATGGTGCGGTAGACGAAGACCCCTTGCTTATCGATTCCTGGGATCGGCGGCACGAAGGGATACGAGCCGGTGGCGAGCACGATCGTGTCGTACTGAATCTCGATGCCCCGTTCGGACCGAACCAGCCGGCGT
>JAEUIK010000366.1 GCA_016793185.1 Planctomycetaceae bacterium
GGGGGCCGAAGCCACGGCCAGTCGGGCAATGGGGGGACGCATCGCCACTGCGGCGGGTGGCGCCTGCGGCGACTGCCAAGGTCGAAAGATCACGATCGCCAGCAGAAAGCCCGCGGCCAGCGCCAGCAAAGCCTGGGCCCAGGCAAAGCTGCGCGCGGGCGTGAAGGGCTTGGCCTGCGGCGCCGGCAGGTCGCCCGCCAACCGCACCGCTGCGATGGTTCTCTCCGCCAGGCGCGCCGCCGCCGCGCGTCGACTCGCGAACACGTGCCGCAGGTCGGCATCGAGGGCGGGCAATCCGGCGGCCGCGGTCCGACAACTGGGACACTCCGCCAGATGGTGCGCGAGTTGCTCGGCCTGGCGGACGGACAGCTCCCCGTCGGTGCGGGCGTTCAGGTGCTGTAGGGCTTCGTCACAATGCATGATCGTTTACCTCTTCAGCCCCGTGAGTCGCTCGCGCAGCAGGGCGCGTGCCTTGGTCAGGCGGGAGTTGACGGTGGCCGTCGAGACTCCGAGGATGGCCGCCAGCTCCTGGTAGGTGACGTCGTCGTAGTAGTACAGCAGGATGACTTCGCGATAGACCTCGGGGAGCGCGGCCACTTCGCCAAGCAGGCGTCGATGTTCGTCGGCCCGGTCGGTTGCTTCCTCGGGCGTCTCGCCCGGCTGGAGGACCCAGGCATCGGCTTGACCGTCCGACATCCCCTCGAGCGAGACTTGCCGTGCCTGGCCGCTCTTCAGCCAGTCGAGGCTCGCCCGGGCGGCGATGCCGCAGAGCCAGGGTCCGAATTTGGCGGGGTCGTCCAGCGTCCGCAGGGCGCGAAAGCCGCGTAGCAGGGTCTCCTGGGCCAGCTCTTCGGCCGTGAGGGCCGAACGAACCTTGGAGTGACACACGGCCAAAACGCGCGCGGACCAGCGGCGCACAAGTTCTTCGTAAGCAACCAGTTGGCCCCCCAAAGCCAGGCGGACCAGATCGCCGTCGGATGCCATTCGCAAGTGCTCCGCCTCCCTCGCCTGACTGCCGCGAGTGGCTTCTCCCCTTAAGACGAGCGAACCCTCCCGGTCACTAGCCGGAATTCTCTCAGGAATTTCACCACTCCGCAGTAGTCATTCGGGCGGCTCACTCTACTAAGCAGCAGCGGACCCCGGACACACGGCAGTTTCCCCGATGGGAGCCACGACCATGAATCGACGAGCACGCGTCCTCGGGTGGATCGGCGGCGCACTGGCAGTCGCCGGCCTGGCACTGACCGCGGGCACGAACCGACGACAGCTGCGCGGCGATGACGCGGGCGCCACCGCCGCGGCCGACCGGCTGATCGTCCACGAGTGGGGAACCTTCACCAGCTTCGCTGGCAGCGACGGGGTCCAGCTCGAGTTCCGACCGCTGGTGACCCACGACCTGCCTGGCTTCGTCTTTGGCGTCGATCCCTCGCTCGGCCCCTGGGGGTCAGCCATTCCGCTGCTCGTCAAAAAGGAGTACGTCGCCCTGCAGCGCATGGAGACGCCGGTGACGTACTTCTATACCGATCGCGAACGAGTCGTGAACGCCCGGGTGGATTTCCCGCGCGGCCTGCTCTCCGAATGGTTCCCGCAAGTCCAAGCGCGCGACCCTGGCAAGCAAGGCCCGCAGCGGCAGATCCTGGGAGGATCCTATCTCGATTGGGGCGCGGTGCGGCTCACGCCCGCTGGCGACTTTGCCCAAGTTCGAGTCCGCAACACCAAGGGCGAGATCGTGCCGGCTTCGCTGCCGCGGGTGAACGACGACGATCACTATGGCCGCGCCCGTGAGACCGACTCGGCGATTGTCGAAACAGTCGACTCCCACGGTGCGAGTCATTTCGAAAAGTTTCTCTTCTATCGAGGCCTGGGCAACTTTGACCTCCCGATCAAGCTGGCGGCGCTTGGCAACGAGCGCTTCGAGATCAGCAATGCGTCGCCCACGGCCAGCGGGGCGCTGCTCTTGCTGCGCATCGAAGACGAGCGCGTCCGGTTCACGCGCGTCGCATCGATCGGCCCCGAGACGGCAACGGAAGTGACGCTGCCCGCCGCCACCACGACGATCGATGCCGTGGCGGAAGCGACGGTCCGCGAGCTGATCGCGGCTGGACTCTATGAGAAGGAAGCGCTGGCCATGGTGAACACCTGGCGCACCAGCTGGTTTGGCGAGGCGGGCACGCGCTTGCTGTACCTCGTATCGTCACAACTGACCGACGAGCTGCTGCCGCTGCGGATCGAGCCCGCGCCGGAGGAGCAGGTCCGCGTGCTGGTCGGCCGACTCGAAACGCTCACGCCGGAGGATTGCCGCGCGCTGACGGCGACACTGACGGGCGCCGATGGTCGCGAGCCTCCCGCGCCCGAGCGGATCCGGGCGGAACTCCAGCGGCTCGGACGATTTGCCGAACCGGCGCTCAAGTACGCGGGCAGCCAGACGTCCGACCCGGTTGTGCGCGATCGATTGGCAGCGATCCTGGCCGAGCACGTCCGTGCGCCAACCCCAGGGGCCAGCCCGAGCTCGCCGTAGCGCGGAGCGCCGTGCGGGAGGGGGAGCCGGCCGGCCGCACCCGTTCACCGGTCAGCCGGCGGCTCGTGGAGCGCTTGCCGCAGGTCGAGCATTGAGCGCTGGCCGACGCGGAGCAGGCCTTCGTGCGGGCGG
>JAEUIK010000380.1 GCA_016793185.1 Planctomycetaceae bacterium
CCGAATTCGCGTCAATCGGGACGGTGGCTGTCATGATGCCGCACTACGTGGGCATCGCCGGAGCGGCGCGCGATGCAGATTTTGCCGAGCAGCGCTGGTCGAAATGCTGCGCACTCCCCATGGACGGCGAAATCGCGGCCGGGGGGCTTCTGATTCCCAATCGCGCCGTCAAACTCCGCGACATCCTCGATGGGCTTTCGAACACGCTGCTGGTGGCTGAAGCTTCGGATTTCGGCGCCAGCGCGAACGGCAAGCAGCGCCGCTTCGACGGCGGCTATCCGACCGGCTGGATCGCCGGAACCGCGGCCGGCGGCACTCCTCCCAACTACGACGGCTCGTTTATCCGGCCGAGTTGGAACATCACCACGATCCGCTATCCAATCAACTATCGCACCTACCCCGCGCCGGGCATCGACGAAAACCACGGTCCCAACAATCCCTTGCTCTCGGCGCATCGCGGCGGCGTCAACGCACTGCTGGCCGACGGTTCGGTCCGGTTCCTTGTCGATGCGACCGCGACGCTCACCCTCAAGCGGCTCGCCACGCGCGACGATCGGCAGCCAATCGACCTGGGCAATTGACGCAGCGGCGTCTCCCGGTTGTCATTCTCCGCGGATTGCGACTAGATTTGTTGGCGGAAGTCCACACTCGTTTGCGGTCATATGACAGAAGGCGTCATTGCTGCGGCAGCGTCGCCTGGGGCGTCACTCGATCCATTCCGCAACAACCATCCGCAACAGGGGAGACAACATGTTCAAAGCCATGAGCGCTCTGTTCGTCGTCGGTGTCTTGTCCATTTCCATGGCGATCGGGCAGCAGGAGACACCGCCGGCTGCGCCGGCCACGGAAGCGGCCAAGGCGTCGGCCCCCGCACCCATGCCGGCAGCCAGCGGGAAGCAGGAGCCTTGCTGTGGGGACTCCACAGGCAACGCGAAGCGGGTGGGTGGCGCGCCGCCTCCCTGCGTTTGTCCCCTTTACCCGTTGTATCCGCTCGGCGGCGGGCAATACGTCTATTACTGCAGCCGTTTTGCGGAGGATTGCGACGACACGCCCACGGGCGCTTACCTCTATGGCCAGCTTACCTACCCGCTCGCCTGCTCGGGCGGGCTCTGTCCGGCCGAAACCTACAGGAAAGAAACGAGCTGCAAGTCAGTTCTGAAGGGAGCTTTTCCTGGCTTCCCGCGCAAGTTTGACCTCGCCACGCACGAGCACGAGATGCCGCTCGACGGCACGGCTCGTCTCTATGCGCGCCGCCTGGTCGACCCAAAGCTCCAGGTCATCGCCTTCACGGACATCGAAGGGAATGCTCGGTGGGCGAAGGTCTTTACGTACACGCTCGATCTGCGCGGCGCCCACGCCAGGCTGCCGGAGGACTGCCAGGGGGATTTGAACGATCCCGCGCTGCAGTCGCAGGTGATCTACTTCGCGGCTGAGGTCGAGAAACCGGAGGATCCCGATCAGGCTTTGCCGGAGGGTTTCGTGGACGTCGGCCAGGCGACCCCTTTGAACGAAAAGTCGGAGCCGACAGCGAATCTGTCCTTCGTGTACCTCGGAACCTGTCCAACCACGGGCGGCAAGCCGATCTCGATCTTGATTCTCTGCGCGCGCTAGCTGCGACTAGCGCACAGCGAACGTCACAGCTGCGTCCTGCGGAGTACTGCGGTGATCACGGTTTCTCGAGAAACCGTGGCGCCGCGCTCCGCACGCAGCGGAATCCGAGATCCGGGTCGAACGCATATCGCACGCGTATCTCGGTCGTAAAACCTGCCGCCGGAAGGGCGCCGTCGACGAGGATCGAACCGGGTTGCACAATCTGGTACATATCCATTCCCTCGAACACTTGCGGCAAATTATGGCCCCGCGGTGTATGGCTCGGTGGCGTCACGGTCCACTCGGCGACATTGCTCCGTAGGCCGAAAATCGGGGGAACGGTTGACGTCGCATCATCGGCCCAGGCCAGCGCCGAACGCGCCGCCAACTGAGGGGCTGGCGTTACGTCGACAGGACACAATGAAACGGCCGCCTGATACTCCGCAGCCGTCGGCAGGCGCTTTCCCATCCTTTCCGCCACAACACAGGCTTCATAATGGTTGGCCGTGGCCGCGTAATCCTCGGGCACCCGCTTCCAGCGCAGATCCTGCGGGACATGCCCGAACAGGTCCTGGTACTCGCCGACGGTGAACTCATGGCAATCCATATAGAACCCGCCGGAGCCTTGGGGGACTAGGGCCATCCCCTGGTCCGCATCCAACGGGGGAATCCTCACACGTGACAGCTGGACGGTCCCGCGGTCCGTCAATTTCCAATGTGCGTGCGAGGCACCAATGGGCAGCATCGTCGTATCTTCCGGCACGAGCCGATACACCTCGTGGAATCGGCCATCGGGCAACGCGGCGACGACCAGGTAGTGGCCGGGAGGGGCTTTGCCCTCGAAGGGAGTCTTACCATGAATGTGCAAACTGCGATCGGGATTCGGTTCGAAGGTGGCTGCGATCAGAGGAACCATGACGAGTTCCGCCCCGGGCGGGTCGCTCGTGATCTCGATCGGCTGCAGCCCCGCGTCCTCGTCATTCCGACCGGCCATCAACCCGGCCGCCGAGAGTGCGGCCAGCGACAGGCCCGCCAGGCAAACGATCAGAATACGCTCCGGATGGCGCTTGAGCTTGCGGAAGGCGGTCGCGAGCCGGCCGTAGCCGCCGGCCTCGACGGGCACCCCGGCCAGGTAGCGATCGAGGTCGTCTGCCATCGCGGCCGCTGATTCGTAGCGAGCGTCGGGCTGAGCCTCGATCGACTTCAGGCAGATCGTTTCCAGATCGCGCGGGATCGCCGCTACGATCGAGCGCGGGCGCGGCGGATCGGAGCGCAACTGCTCGGATGCCAGCGAGTACGGCTGCCCGCTGAACGGACGCTGCCGGGTCAGCATCTCGTACAGCACCACGCCCAGGCTGTACACGTCGGTTCGTTCGTCGACCTTGGCGGCTCCGCCGGATGCCTGTTCCGGAGACATGTACGCGGGCGTCCCCAGGATGGCCCCATGCCTCGTGACCTGCGCATCGCGGTCCGCGTCTTTGGCCAGACCAAAGTCGGCCAGGTAGGGGCAGCCCGCGGTATCGATCAGGACATTGCTCGGCTTGATGTCGCGGTGGATCACTCCCCGGTCGTGTGCGTGCTGCAACGCCCGGGCGATGTCGCGCGCCAAGGCGGCGGCTTGCCGGGGCGTAAGGGTCGAGTCCGAGAGGAGCTGCCGCAGATCCTGGCCGTCGATGAAGTCCGAAACGATATACGGGTGCTTGTCGACCTGATCGACTTCATGCACGCGGACGATATTCGGGTGATTCAGTTTCGCGGCGGCGCGGGCCTCGACAAAGAACCGCGACAATTCCAGGTCTTCCCAGTGGCGATCGGCATGGGGCAGCTTGAGCGCGACGAAGCGGCTCAACCGCGGATCGAGCGCCTTCCAGACCACTCCCCCCGCGCCGCGCCCCACCTCGTCCAACAACTGGAACCGGGCCACGCGGCCGGGGAGACGCAACTCGACGCTTGGCTCTAGTTCGCCGTTCGCTGTCGAGATCTCGTGCTGAAAACGGAGCTCTTCGATTTCGGTGGCAAACGTGGGAAACCGCGACCGATAGTCGTCCCAGGTCGGGGTCTCGGCGGCTCCGCCGCGTAACTCGCGGTCGACCAGCACCAATTCCTGAAAGAGCTGTCCGGAGATCGAAGGATCGAGTTCGGCCAGATAGGCATCCAGCGGCCGCGGTTGCCCCTGGCGCCAATCCTCTTCGTAGCGGTCGCAAATCCTGTCGATGTCGACCTGAATCGACCAGCGGTTAGCCATGGGAGTCATCAATCATTCTTGGCAAGTTCTTTGGCCCAGCGTTCGCGGATGATCCGCAGTTTGCGATCGATCGAGCGAATGCTCACTCCAATGGATGCAGCAATTTCGGCCGTGGAGTACCCTTCGATGCGTGCCGAGGCGATTCGCCGTAACGTTTCGTCGCCGAGGATCGCCAGGAGGCGCCGATGCTGCTCATCGAGCATGACCAGAAACTCGGGCGTCGGCTCTTTGCCGATGAGCTGGTCGAGTACGATTCCCCCTGGCAGCCCGTCGCTGGCGCCGGGCGGGGCCTCGGATTGAACCTTCCCGTCGCCGCGCTTTTGCGCCAGTTCCTTGCGGATGTGATCGACCGACTTCTGCTTGGTAATGGTCAGCAGCAGCCACCACAAATCGTCGCGGTTGCGGACCCCCTCGAATCGGCCCGAAGCGAATCCCCGGCAGAGCGAGTAAAAGGCGCACTGGGCGACATCCTCCTCGTCGCCAATGCCCTTGGGGACGCCCGCCAGATGCCCCGTGGCCAGCCTGGCCAGGTCGAATCGATACCGATTCCACAGCAACTCAACGGCGTCCAGCTCGCCCGCTTTCAGCCCCGCAATCCACTGGCTGATTGATTGAAGTTCCTGCATGGGCATCAACTCAACCTACCCCCTTGGTCCTCCCTTCATCATGTCACTTGTCAATGGTACTGTAAGCGAGCCACACGCGACCACCAAAAACGGCACGTCGAGCTGGCACGTTGCCGACCGATTCCCCCGGCTCAGTCAGCAGGTCGTCGCCAATCACAGACGTGGGAATCGAAGTGACGGAGCCCCCTTTTTAACCTGCGAGTCCCTTTGATTCTCCGACGCACGCCTTTCTTGCTCGCCGATAATGGGCGAATCGCCCGCATCGGGACCCCTTGTGATAAACCGCAAAACGCCCCTCGAATCCGCCAACGGTGCCCCGGAACTGCGGAGAGCCGGCTCGGACGGGGAACCGCAGCCGGGGGGCCGGAGCTGTCGGCAGACGCCGGATCGACCGGCGTGGTGCCGGCGGCGCGGAGTAAGCCCTGGTTGCTGCAGCGCAGATCCGCTCAATGGAGCGCCGCACACCGCGACAGCCGCCCCTCGATCTCGGCCAATAACTTTCGGTAGGCCTCTCCCCCGACCCCGCCAAATTCGGCTTGCAGCTGGGCCGCGCTGAGGTTTTCGGGGAGATCGGCAACCTCGGGAAAGACGTCGTCCAGGGAGAACGGGCCACTGAGCAGATCCTGGGTGCGACGGGCCGCCTGCCGATCGTCGGTGGCGGCCAAGGCCAGGCGAATGCCACCCCGGTTCGCGGCGAAGTCGCCAAACGAGAAGCCGCTCCCTCCCGCCTCGGCATCGAGGACTTCCTTGAGGGTGCCGATCTTGTTGCTCGTAACTTCGCAGGCAAGCAAGGCAATTGCGGCACTGACGAAAAAGTGCTTGGTCCAGTCGCTCCGTCCGCGGAGCGTGACACCGGCCAGGTCGCGGCGCGCCAGTTCGCGCTGCTCCGGGGTGAGCACGGGCCCCACGACCTTTTCGACGCGCTCATCCCCCACCAGGATCGCCAATGCCAAGAGCGCGGCCCGATTCTCCAGCACCGGATCTCCGTCTCGCGAACGGCGGCGCGCGAACGCGAACGCGCGCTGCAGCAGCGCGGCAAACCGCGCGTCGCCCGGCGGAAGCGTAGCCGCGTCGGACAGCAGGTTCGAGGCGTGTTCGCGCACCTCAACCGTGACCTTGGGACGTCCCGAGACGAGATGAGCCAGCGCCGGCACGAACGTATCGCTGCATTCTCCCGGCCTGAAGACGACCCGCAGTTGACCTTGCTCAACTGCCAGCACGTCGATCGCGCTCACGAGGTTTCGCAATTCGCTGTCGTGCTGCAGGGCCGACGCAAGCGGCGGCGCCACCAACCTTAACACGACGCGCGGTACGTTGAGCCGGCCGATTGCTACCTGCTCCGGCCGGAGGGCGAGCTCCCCCTGGTCGATCGTGGCCTGGCCCGAGATCGCAAGGTTCAGGTACCGCGGTGCATTACCTCCCGGCAGCGCCAGCGAGATCTCGATGCGGGCGAGGTCGCCGTCCAACTGGACCCGTCCTTTGGATCCAGGCGCGATGCGCGTCACCGCGGCCGCCAGAGCCAGGTCGAGATCGGCGCTTGAGAGTTCGACGCGGCGCGCGTCATCGACGCTCTCGCGATGCCCCCGCAACGTGTTGCCGAGCACGCGCAGATCGCTGTTGTTGACCGCGAGCGATTCAAACGCGAACGGTTTGCGATCGAGGCTCAGCCAGCCGATGCCAGCCAGCACCATCAGGGCGACGACTGCTACGAGTGCGATTTGTCCCGCGCGCCAGGCAAATGACCGCAGGCAGCCGCGCCACGACTGCCCGGCGAGGTCAGGACCAACCCAGGCCCCGCTGAGCAGGAGCAGCAAGGGCCCCACCAGATGTCCCGGCGCCGGCAGGTGCCAGAGTTGGGCTGTCCGCACCAGGCCGCAGAGTGTTGCGCCCAGGATGACGATCAGGCCCCAGCGTTGCCTGCGCCTCAACCGCGGCCAGGTCGAATCAACCACCGCGGCAGTCAGGGCGCCGGCCACGAGGAATCCGAGCGCCGGCGTGCCGAACTCCACGAGCAAGCGATGCGCGATCTGCGTGGCGCGCGAGCCCTCGATATTCTGCCACAGCGAGACGTCGACCGGAGTGAGCCGCGGATGCCGCAAGAGCCCCCCGATTGCGAGCCACAGCGTCACCACAACGAGCGCAGCGCGCAGTCCCCAAATCCATCGGCCATTCGTGGCCCCAGGCGCCGGGGAGGCGTTCAAGTCCGACAAGAGCGGCGGAGTTGCAGCCGGATCGTGCATGGCTACCCTCGAATCGCTCCCCCCCCAGGTGACAAGCAGCAAGTGAGCCCAGAGCTGCTTGCGCAAAAAGAACGCCCGCACAACTCTCGTCGGGGGCGCTCTTTACAACGACTCTAAAAAAGCGGAGGGCACGGGATTCGAACCCGCAACCGGTTGCCCGGCACTTGAATTCCAGTCAAGCCGCTAGCCATTCGCTTACCCTCCGGAGGTCCCCGATGACGGACCAGGGCTTAGCTCGTTCCATCGTACTTCATCGCGAGAATGGCTCCAAGCCGCGCGCTGGTGACGAATCCACGAGCTCGCGCTGCTTCCGCACGCGGCGCCCATCGCGCCGCGACGCAGGCGCGTGGCGCGGGCCCGATCCGCCACGATCTGGAGCACCAGGCTCGTGCCGCGTCAACCCCATGAATTGGGATAGGCGAAGCACGACCGCCGAACACGCCAGCGGTGCGGCGGCCAACAAGCACCGCGGGCACTACCGGATTGCCGCAACTCGAAGTCCGGCTGTGACTGCGCACTAATCGTCGGCGCCGGCGCCGCTGATCAGCTTGATGAACTCGCGGTTGGATTTGAACTTGCCCAGCTTCGACGTGAGTTGCTCCATCGCCTCGACGTGATGCATCTGGCTCAGCGTGCGCCGCAGCATCGTCACCGCGTGCAGCGTTTCGGCGTCGAGCAATTTCTCTTCACGTCGCGTCCCGGACTGCGAGATATCAATGGCGGGCCAGACGCGGCGATCGGCCAGTTTGCGGTCGAGCACCAGCTCCATGTTGCCCGTCCCCTTGAACTCTTGGAAGATCAGCTCGTCCATCCGGCTGCCGGTATCGACCAGGGCGGTGGCGCAGATCGTCACCGAGCCCCCTTCCTCGAAGACGCGGGCCGTGGCGAAGAGCTTCTTGGGGATGTCGAGGGCTTTGATGTCCACGCCCCCGGACATCGTGCGGCCGGTGTTGCCGACCCACTTATTGAACGCGCGTGCCATGCGAGTGATCGAGTCCATCAGCAGGAAAACGTCCTTGCCGAGCTCGACCAGGCGCTTGCAGCGTTCGACCACAAGTTGAGCGATCCGCACGTGGCTCTCGACGTCGCGATCAAGGCTGCTGGCGACCACCTCTCCCTTGACCGCGCGCTTCATATCGGTCACTTCCTCGGGCCGTTCGTCGATCAGGAGAACGATCAACTTGAGCTCGGGATAGTTGGCCGAGATTGCCTGGCTGATGTGCTGCAGCAGGAAGGTTTTGCCCGTACGGGGAGGCGCGACGATGAGCGCGCGTTGCCCCTTCCCCAGCGGGGTCAACAAATCCATCACCCGCGTGCTGAGCGGCTGCTGTCCCGTCTCGAGCTTGAGCCAGCTCTCGGGGTTGATCGGCGTCAATTCGTCGAAGCGTTTGACGTTGACGTAGTCCTGCGGCGGGCAGCCATCGATATCGATAATTTCTTTCAGGCGCGGGCCCTGCTGTTTGCGCTGGTGCTGCACCATGCCGTTGACCAGCACGCCCTCGCGGAGAGCGAACTTCTCGATCATCGCGCCGGGAACGAAGGGATCGGTCCGCTCGCGCTGATAATTGTTCTGCGGGTCGCGGAGAAAGCCGTACCCGTTGGGATGAAGCTCGAGCACGCCGCAGGCGGGTTCAAGCGGCAGCGCCTCGCCGTTTTCCAACGGCTCGGTATCGGGCGGCCCAGAGGGTTGACGCTGCTGGTGGGATCGATGCTCCCAATTCGGACGCGGGCGTCCTCGTCCCGGTCCCATGCCCGGACCCCCTCGACCACGAGGACGTCCTTTTTTCTTCTTTCCCATACTCCACCTGCTAGGTGACTCCAAAACAAAATCCATTCGTAGGACTCGGTCGGCACGGCGTGGTATTTCGTCCGGCGCCCTCCGAGTCGAGTCGCCGGCCAACGCCTCCCAATCCATTTCCGGCCACTGCCGGGCAGCGGGGTTGCAACAACCCCTTGGCCCGGGCCGTCGGCCAAGACAGCGATTCCCGCCGTGCCGCGCACCAAGAGCTTGGCAGGCAGTCCCTGAATCGGTGGCCATCGACCGGGTTTGGCCTGCGTTTCCTTGGCCGACACGTCGATGGCAGACGCAACCGATCCGTCCGCACGAGCTACCTTTGGCCAGCGCGTGCGAAACCAATCGCGTGCGTCCGATGCACCATGGTGATCCGGCACCATGAACCGTTAGCCGGCAAGAGTTTGGCAGGTCGAATCACGACTGCCACGCCAAACATCAGCACGGCACAAAGTGTCTCTACTGCGGACCGCGGAGCAGCTCCTCACAGCGGCCGAGACGGCGAGCCCAGCCCGCCCGTGCAATTTGAATCCCCAGATCAAGTAGCGTATCAGGTCACCCCGGCGCCGGTCCGCTGCCCAAGGCGCGGCAACTGGCTCACTCGGAGTCGAGCGGCGGCAGAGGGCCAGGAGTTCGGGCCGCACTCACCGATCCGCATCGCTATCGTATTCGCTGCAGGCACCCCTGGGCCACGAGGTAGCCCATTCAGCTTCAGAACCGCCCAAATTGCTCTCGACCGCAGTCACCCGAATCAGCGACTTCCCCACTGGAAAGACACGCCGGGAACCCAGAGGCCGCGACCGCGAGGGCGGGGCTCAAAGCGTCTCGAACGGGGCACAAGTCTTGGACTTGTCGCCCGCCAAGAACCGTAACTTGCCTAATCTTAATCCCCACCCACCCTATGTCAAGCTGTCATGGTTAAGTTCCCCCGAGACCGTTCCACCCCGGTCAGTTGCCGCTCCCCGGCGGGGCGAGTCGCCCGCCGCAGCGCAACGCCGGCGGTACAACCGCTGCCACCCCCAAAACCCCGCCATTTTGCTGATGCGGGAGGACCGGTGCAGTCGATAAGCCCGATGAGGCCCTGCGTCGCGCGGGAGCCTTGTCCAAGGACGGGGGGAAATTGATGCATACGCGCACTCGAGTCCAAGTTGCGGCGGCGCTCTTCGCCATGCTCCTGCTGACCCCCGCGATGGCGGCGGCCCTCGAACCGGTGGTTTGGCAAACCGATCTGCCGACGGCCCTGCGAATTGCCCAACAAAGCAATCGCCTGGTGCTGCTCCACTTCTGGTCGCCGCAGTGCGGTCCGTGCCGCGCCTTGGAGGCGAATGTCTTCGGCCAGCCCGGCTTTGCCCAGACGCTGAGCATCCATTACGTTCCGGTCAAGGTCAACGTCGAAGAGCAACCTGGCTTGATGCAGGCCTATCACATCACCCAATACCCGACTGAAGTCGTCGTCGGCCATGACGGGCGCGAGTTGAGTCGCTTCCGCGCGCCGCAAAATCCGGCGAGCTATCTGGCAACCGCCGCGCAAATCGCCCGGGCTAACCCACCGGTGCTCAAGCCATTCCACTCAGGCCCGGCGACCGCGCCGAGCATCGCGGTGGCTCCG
>JAEUIK010000393.1 GCA_016793185.1 Planctomycetaceae bacterium
AGCGGCCGCATCTGGGGGATGAAGCACGATGGCCAACGCCCGCTCTGCCATCGCGAGCTGGCCGACACGCAGCTCGCGATCGCCGCGTTTGCCAACACGCGCTCGGGCGAATTGCTGATCGTCGACCATGGCGGCGGCCTCTATCGACTGACGCGTAACCCGCGGCAGCAGGCCCCAGCTCCGTTTCCGCGACGTTTGAGCGAGACGGGGCTATTCGAGTCTGTACGCGACCAGCGCGCCGCGCCCGGCGTGATGGCTTACCAAGTGAACGCGGAAGGGTGGAACGACGGCGCCGTGGCCCAACGCTGGATCGCCGTGCCGAACCTGGATCGCGTCGACTACGTTTCGGGACCGAGCTGGGCGTTTCCCGATGGTACGGCACTCGTGCAGACGCTCGCGCTCCCCGATGCCGCACCGGAGGAGTCGTCCGGCGCCGCTACCTCCGGCGCGCGGCGAATTGAGACGAGAGTCCTCCTGCGGCAGCAAGGCGAATGGGCCGGCTACAGCTATCGCTGGAACGACGCGCAGGACGACGCGGAACTCGTGCCGGCCGCAGGCGCCGACGCGGTCATCGAACTCGACAGTGATCATGAGCCGGCGCACCGGTTTGACTGGCGCTTCCCCAGCCGCGCGGAGTGCCTCGCCTGCCATAGCCGCGCCGCCAACTTTGTGCTGGGCGTGAGCGAAGCCCAGCTCAATCGCGACATCGCATCCGCGGCGGGCAATGCCAACCAATTGCATATTCTGGCCGCGGCCGGGATGTTCTCGGCGCCGTTGCCAAAACCTCCCGACGAGTTGGCACGACTGGTCGACCCCCGGGATCCGGCGCAGGAACTCGAAGCGCGCGTCCGCAGCTATTTGCAAGTGAACTGCTCGGTCTGTCACGTCGCGAACGGAGGGGGCAACGCGCTGCTCGAGCTGGGCATCGCGACCGCGCGCGACCAGATGCGCTTGATCGGTGCCCGACCGCAGCATGACTCGTTCGGGCTTGCGAACGCCATGCTGGTAGCGCCGGGGGACCCCGCCCGGTCGATCCTGCTCGAACGTTTGTCGCGGCGCGGCCGGGGACAGATGCCCCCGCTCGTCTCGCGGCACGTCGACGACGAGGCCGTGGCGCTCGTGCGGACGTGGATCGAACAGCTGCCGCCGACGCGAGCCTTCGTGCGCGATTGGTCGCTCGCGGAACTGCTCCCGCTGCTCGACCGCTTGCCCGCGGGCGGCTCGACCGACGCCGGCCGCGAACACTTCCAAACCATCGGGTGCGCCGACTGCCATCGGATCAACGGGGCAGGGGGGAGCGCCGGGCCGGACCTTTCGGGAATCGGCCAGCGCGTCGCGCCGCGGGACTTGCTGGAGTCGATCGTCCTCCCCTCGTCGCGCGTGGCCGACGAGTACGCCGAGACGCTGGTCGCCACCGATGGGGGCCATGTCTACTCGGGCCGCATCGAGCGCGAGGACGAGCACAACCTGGTGCTCCGCCCGACGACGGCAGGCGACGGCTTGATCGAGATCCCCCGGGACACCATTACCGAGCGGCACCGCGCGCCCCATTCGAGCATGCCGCAAGGCATGCTCAACGTGCTCGAGCCCGACGCGATCGTCGAACTGCTGAGCTACGTGCTGGCCGCGAAACCGGGGGGCGACCCGCGGTTCGAGGAGTAGCCCACTGTGGCTTCGACCGTTAGTGCTTATACACCTTGTGCTGCGGGCGTCCCGAGAGAATCTGCTCTTTGCCCCAGTTGGTGACGTCCTTGAAGGCCTGGCTTTGGATGAAGGCCGCGAAGGCCCCTTCATCCGACCACTCGCTCGTAATCATGTAAGAGGCGTCATCGGCGACGTCCTTCCAGAGCGTCGAGTTCGTGTGCCCCGCGGCGCTGCGCAGGGCCGCCAGGACGGCGCTGAACTTGGTCTCGAAGTCCTGCTGCTTGCCGGGAAGGACGTGATAGTTCATGCCGACGGTGATCATCTGCGGTCGCTCCTGACTCAGGCGAAGGAGATCGTGCGTAGCTGCTCCGCCCAAATTGTAGATTACCGGGGCGCGGCTGCCAGGACCGCGCCGCCGACTTCACTGGGGATTTCCCCGACTGCTACCGTGACTGGGCGAGCAACAGAGCCACCGGCAAGTCGCCCAGCAGATCGCGCAGTGCAAGCTGTGGCTGGGCCGAGTTCGGGGGGTGCACGCGCCCGCCAAGTACGTCCCACCAACTGCGCCCGGCGAACGGCTCGGGCAGTACCAAGTGGGTATCGCTCCAGAGGTCACCGCACGGGACCGGCCCGCCGAAGCCGGTCACGCGCACGGTCGCCCGGGGAGCGATCGCGAGAAGCATGTCGTCGCCGTGTTGTCGCGCGAAGGCCACCACGCTCTGAGCCTGGCTCCCTTCGGCCGCGAGCGGCTCGTAGCTTCCCTCGGTAAAGAGCGCGGGCAACGCCCGCCGTGCGCGCAGCGCCAACTGCGTGCAGTACAACTTGAGCCGGCCATCGCCGCGGGCGTGGAGCAGCTCGGCGACGAGCGGCCGCACGCGCGCCGCGAGCGAAGCGGCCGCGGCCGACGTCCGCCCGCGCTCGAGCCACGCTGCCACGGAATCCGCACCGGGCGCGTCGAGGCACCGGGAGAGCTGCTGATCGAGCTCATCGAGTGCCCGGGCGCGCGCGGCAAAGTCAACCGGGCGACGATTGTCGGGGTCGACCAGCGTGAGTGTCCACGACTCGGTCCCCTGGAAGAAATCCGGCACGCCGGGCGACGCGATCTTCAGCAGGGTCTGCGCCAGCGAGTTCCAGCGTCCGTGTTCGGCCACGCGCTGCGCAAAAGCGTCGAGGTCCGCGAGAAACGGGCGGCGCGGGCCAGGCGTGAGCACGCTCTGCACGAAACGCAGCAAGGCCTGTTCGTAGCCCTGGTGCTGGTTAATCCAGCTCGTGTGGACCTTGGCTTCGCGTGCGACCTTGAGCGCGTACTGCTGGATGCGCTCGGCGAATTCCTCCTGCGCGGCCGCGGTCGGAAACGACCCCGGCCAAACCCCCACCAGCGTCTGGTAGAGCAGATACTCGTCGTTCCGGCTGGGGGCATCGACTCCCTCGACGTTGGTCTTCAGCCGGCGATGCCAGCGCGACCAGCGCATGACGTGCGCGCGCCACTCGCCGGCGATTTCGCTGAGCACGCTGATCCGCGCGCGGACGTCCTCGCTGCGCTTCGTGTCGTGCGTGGTCGTGGCCGACAATCCGCGCGCCAACCGGGGAAGGCGCTGCGCGTTCAGCCGGTGGAAAGCGGCCGGATCGGCGCCGAAGCGCGCCGGCTCGCCGCCGACCTCGTTCAGCGAAACCAGTCGGTTGAAGCGATAAAAGGCCGTGTCCTCGACCGACTTGGCCATGATCGGGCCGGTCAACTGCTGGAACTTGCCGACGAAGCTCCGCTGCATGGCCTGTTCGTCGACATCGGCCTGCGCGGCGTGCCGCAGCAACAGCACATCGCGGAGAAAGTCGAACACCGACGCATCCATCGCCGGATTGCGCCGCCGGGCTCGGGCGATGGCCGCCTCGATGTATTGACGGTCGTGCTCCGAGATCGCTTCGTCGTAGACGTACGTCCGGTAGACGCGGAAGCAGGAAATCACCTCCTGCACCGCTTCGATCAGGCTCGCCAGCGTGAAGTCGCGCGTCCGCCGATTCCGTTCTGACATGCGGTCGAGCTGATAACCGAGGACGTGCAACTCGCTCGACATGCTCATCCCGGCGATGAGCCGCTTGCAGGCGTACTCGACTTCACGAAAGTCGAGCGTCTCGCCCGTGAAGCGCGTGAAGAGTGCCGAGAGCGGCTTCTCGCCGGCCGGCTCGACGAACAAACCGCCGAGGGCATTGAGAAACTCGTAACCCACGGTCCCGTGGACCGGCCAATCCTCGGGGAGTTGCTCGCCGTGTCCCAGGATTTTTTCGACAACCACATACAGGGGCCGGCCGAGCGGCGCACCCGGCAGCCGGGCGCTCGCGCGCCACAACTCCACGGCGCGGGCAGCCGCACGTTCGCTCCTGGTCGAACCGTGACCGGCGTCTTCCGCCGGTTGCGGAACGTCTGGCCGGTCTCCGTCGTTCCCTAACTGCTCGGCCGCCACACGCTGGCAGATCTGCCGGAAGCGCCGTTCCTGCAGTTGCCGCAAGTACTCGGGGGGATCCAGCAGCCCGTCGGGATGATCGATCCGCAACCCCGCGACGATTCCTTGGTCAATCCACTCGAACACGCGGGCGTGCGTGGCTGCAAAGACCTCGGGCCGTTCCATGCTGATGGCGGCCAGCTGATTGATGTCGAAGAACCGGCGATAGTTGATCTCGTCGGTCGCCGTGCGCCAGTGCGCCAGGCGGTAGGCCTGCTGGTCGATGAGTTGCTCGAGTCGATCGAAGGTGCGCGGTTCGCCGGCGGTTCCATTGATGGCCTGGACGTTGCCGGCGATCAAGTCCGCCACGGCAGTGCAATGTTCGGCAAGGGCCGCCAACCGTCGCTTACTGGTTTCCTGCTCGCGCTGGCGCTCTTCCCGCCGCACGGGATCCGTTTCGGTCAGGGGGGGCAGATTGCGAATCGCCGTCAAGATGCTCAGGAACTCCAGCATCTGGGGATCGTCGGAGCCCAGCGCCGGCCCGAGCGACTCGAGGTTCCAGTCGAGGATGAGCGGCCACGACTGGGGCGTCAATGGATAGCGATGATCGTGGTAAGTGAGCCAGAACGATCCTTCCTGGTACGCGACGCGAAGCAATCCCTCCTCTAGGACCTTGCCGAATTGATCCTCCAGCACCGGCAAGAGCACCTTGTGCGCCAGGTCGGGCTTCAGCGGCATCCAGTCGATATCGAAAAAGTTGGCGAAGCGCGAGCTCGGCCCGTTCTCCAGCACGTCGCGCCACCAGGCATTCTGTTCGGGGGCCGCGCTCATGTGATTCGGCACCACGTCCATCACCAACCCCATCCCGCGCGCCTGCAGCGCCTGCGCGAGTGCGCGCAAGTCGTCCACGGTGCCGATCTCGGCGTTGAGCGCCTGATGATCGACCACGTCGTAGCCGTGGGGACTCCCCGGCATCGCCTGCAGCACCGGTGATGCGTACACGTCGCTCACCCCCAATGCCGCCAGATAGCCAACCATCTTGGTGGCCGCCGCCAGGGTGAATTCCGCGCAGAGTTGGAGCCGGTAGGTTGCGACAGGCAGCCGCGAACCGGTCGAGCGGGCGATGGCTTCCGCCAGCACCTCGTCGGCCAGCGATTCCAGCCGGGATTCATCCTCGGTCTCGGAGAGCCCCAGCGCCTGGTCGTCGTGGGCAGATAGCGAATGCATCGAAGCTCCCCAAAATGGTCTGCGTCCACCCGGTCGTCCGAGTGGATTGCCCCGAGGGCCGCACCACCTCTGCCTGACCGCAGCCCACGGGTCGGGCAAAGTCCTGGCAGGGTGAGCAAGCAACGTGCCGTGATGGGAATACTTGGTCCGGCCATTGTACCAGATCCTTAGATGGCATTTGCAGTTAGGACG
>JAEUIK010000444.1 GCA_016793185.1 Planctomycetaceae bacterium
CAAGCGCCGCAAGGCCCGGCTGGACATGCTGGCCGCCCAGATCCTGCTGCAGGGCTATCTGGAATCGCGCTTGCGCGGCCAGGCCAAACCCTTGGGGCTCGATGAGTGACGGGCGAACCGCAAATTCCGGCGCATGAACCACAAAGACACGAAGGCGCTGAGAGCGAACCATGACCAATTCTTCCCCTGGGTCGCTTCGGGCCTTTGTGGTTTTCCTTCTTGTGATCATTGTGCCGGCGCGTCGTTGAGGTTTATCTTTTGCGTATCCACGACACGCCTCCGGGGAAGCCGCCATGCCTTCGACTCTGCCGATCCTGTCGATCAACCACGTCGCCCGCAATACGAAGCATCTGGAAGAGGCGCGGGCTTTTTATCGCGATGTGCTCGGGTTCCGCGAGATTCCGCGGCCGAATTTCAACTTCGCCGGCGCCTGGCTCTACAACTACGGCGTGCAGATCCACCTCATCGTCGACGACGCCATGCCCGACGCGCAGGGGCCCATCTCTACCCGCGCCGAGCACCTCGCGCTGCAGGTGAACGACCTGGAAACGGCCGAACGAATCCTGAACGAGCGTGGCATTCCCTTCAAGAAGAACTACGTCCCGGAGCGGAACGTGACGCAGCTCTTTTTTCACGATCCCGACGGCCACCACATCGAAATCGGCAACTATCCGCCGACGCAGGAAGCTTGAAGGTGGGAGTCGATGAACCACCAAGACATAAAGTCACGAAGTGGGGAAAGATTGGGATTGAGATCGTTCATCGATCCCTCCTCCGCCCACAGTCCCTTTCTTCCTCAGTCTCTTCGTGCCTTCGTGGTTAAGTTACTTTCCCCATTTACGATCAGCCGACGATCTCGCGAATCACTTCGCCATGGACGTCGGTGATGCGGCGGTCGATGCCGTTGTGGCGGAAGGTGAGTTTGCGGTGGTCGATGCCCAACTGCTGCAGCACCGTGGCGTGCAGATCGTAGCAGTAGAGGGGATGCTCGGCCGCGCGGAATGACCACTCGTCGCTGGCGCCGTAAGTGACTCCGCCGCGAAAGCCGCCGCCGGCGATCCAACTGGTGAACGTGTCGGGGTTGTGGTCGCGCCCCAGGCTCCCCTGGCTGCAGGGCATGCGGCCGAACTCGGTCGTCCAGATCACAATCGTCTCATCGAGCAGCCCCCGCGCGTCGAGATCCTTCAGGAGCGCTGCGGCCGGGCGGTCCATGCTTCGCCCCATGTCGCCGTGGTCCTTTTCCAGATTCTCGTGGCTGTCCCAGTTACGGCGGGGGAAGCCGTTATCGGCGCCGCTCCAGACTTGTACGAACCGCACGCCGCGCTCCAGCAAACGCCGCGCGATCAGGCAGTTCCGGCCAAAATCCGCGGTGACCGGCTCGTCCAATCCATACAGCTCGCGCGTGGCCTGCGTCTCGTCCTGGAGATCGAGCACTTCCGGAGCGCTGGTCTGCAGCCGTGCGGCCAGTTCGTACGACGCGATCCGCGCGTCGAGGCGCGAGTCGCCCGGGCGCTCGGCCAGGTGCGCGCGATTCATCGCGGCGAGCAGCTCGCGGCCGGCCGCTTCGCTGTCGGCCGAGATATACGCCGCGTCGCGCGGCAGCAGATCGGCGATCGGATTGTCGCTGCCGGGGCGGACGACGGTTCCCTGGTGGGCGGCCGGCAAGAATCCGTTCGTCCAGTTGCCCGGCCCGTTCGGTGGCACGCCGCGCGAGTCGGGGAGCACGACGAACGTCGGCAAGTTGTCGTTGAGCGAGCCCAGGCCATAGCTGAGCCAGCTTCCCAGCGCCGGAAAGCCGGGGAGGACGAAGCCCGTGTTCTGCATGAAGGTGGCCGGACCATGCACGGCCGACTTCGATTGCATCGACGGGAGGAACGTCATCCAGTCGACGCACTCGGCCAGGCAGGGGAGCAGGTCGCTCACCCATTTGCCGCACTGGCCATGCTGCCGCCACTTCCAGGGGCTGGGCATGACCACGCCCGGCGAGCTTTGGAAGAGCTCGATCTTGCCGCCAGGGTCGAATTTTTGATTCGCGCGTTTGATCAGCTCGGGCTTGTAGTCGAAGGTGTCGCACTGGCTCGCCGCGCCGGACATGAAGAGCTGCACGACGCGCTTGGCCCGTGCCGGGTGATGGAGGCCTCCCTGAGGCGCGGTGCTTGTTGCCGCGGATTCGTCGGCCAGCAGCCCTTCGCTCCCCAGGAGGTGCGCGAGCGCAATGCCTCCGAGCCCGCCACCGGCGTGCCAGAGAAGTTCGCGTCGTGTCACCTGGTACGGCATCGAGATCAATCCACAAACCAGAATTCGTTGGCGTTGAACAGCAACCGGCAGAAGTTAGCGAGGCCGTGCTGCTCGCAGTAACCGCTGGCGGCGGCGCGTTCGTCGTCGCGCGGCGGGCGTCCGCAGGCCAGCCAGTAGGCGCGCTCGATCCGCCCCGGCAGGTCGTCGGCCTCCTGCTCGAGCCGGGCCGCAAAATGCTCGGCCTGCTTAAGCACCAGCGAATTGTTGAGCGTCGTCAGGGCTTGCAGCGCCGTCAACGTCTGCCCGCGCACCGGCGCGCTGAACGATGGGTCGGGACAATCCAGCGTCTCCAGAAACGGGTTCGGCACGCTGCGGGTGATGTAGCGATAGATCGTCCTCCGCCAGACGCGCGGCTCGTCGAGCGGAACCGGATCGTAGCGCGGACTGTGGTCGTCCTTGAAGGCGAAGAGCTCGAAGCTCGGCCCCCCCATCGTCAGGTCCAACTTGCCGGTCACCGATAACAGCGCATCGCGATAGCTCTCGGCATCGAGCCGCTGCCGATTGGCGCGCCAGAGGTACTGATTGCCGCCGTCGATCGCGGCCGCCTGGGCGTCGTGCCGCGATTGCTGCCGGTAGGCGGCGCTGGTCACGAGCAAGCGGTCGAGCTGCTTGAACGACTGGCCGCCGTCGCGGAATTCGACGGCCAGCCAATCCAGCAACTGCGGATGCGAAGGCCGCGAGCCGTTGCGTCCCAGATCGTTGGGCGTATCGACCAGCCCCCGGCCGAAGTGATAGTGCCAGACGCGGTTCACGATCGAGCGCCAGGTGAGCATGTTGTCGCGCTGCACGATCCACTCGGCCAAGGCGGCCCGGCGGCTGGCTTCGTTCTGCGGATCCGACAAAGTGAACTCGCTGGCAAGCGTGCCGACGGCCGACAAGGCCCCCGGCGACACCTCGGCCAGCGGCTGCTCGACGTTGCCCCGATCGAGGATCTCGATCTGGCGGGGCTGCCGCGATTGCACGGCATAGACGCGCGCTTCCTGCGGAAGCTCCGCCAGCTGTTGTTCGCTGGCCGCCAATTCGGCGGTTGCCTGATCGAGTTCTCTTCGCAGCTCGGGCGAGACCAGCGACTGGGCGACCTTCGCCCGCTGCTCGGCAAGTTCCCCGAGCGCGACGGCGCGCAGGCGGCGCTGCTTCAGGAGCCCGGCCGCGGGCTCGGCAGTCAGGTCCGGCAGTTCGTAGCGGCTGTCAAAACCGTCCACCAGGTGCCGGGTTCCCCAGCGCCCCGCCTCGATCGAATCGAGGGCCGTGACACTGGCGCCGCGTGCGACATTCTGGCCTTCCGCTTCGACCTGCAATTCGCCCAGGGCAAAGACATAGTCGCCCGTCCGCTTCCACAGCCGCTCGGCCACGACGCGCACAAAGCGGGCCGTGGTCCCGTCCAGCGCGTACTCAACCGCGTCGGAGCCCGGGTTGGCGACGTCGTGGTCGCGCCGATCGACGACTGTTCGCGCCGCCGAAAAGTCCTGGTCGTCGGCCACTTGAATCTGGAAACGCACCGGAAAGCCAAAGCCGGGCGTGTCGCTGAAATCGGTCGGCCGGGCAGGGATGAGTCGGATCAGGTCGATCCGCCGCGCGCTTCCCAAGTCGATCTGGACCCACTTGGCGACCGCCGGCTCGGCGGAAATCGCACTGTGATAGCCGTTCGTGGGGCTCGTCACCGGCGCGTCCGACGGCCGGGCGAGCGGGTCCGGCAATGCGGCAAGCTCGGCGCGACGCTGGGCCATCTCGGCGTCGAGGGCCGCAAGCTCGGGGCTGGTGAGCTCGCTCGCACGCTGCTGCAGCGTTTGCAGCTGGGCTCGTGCACCCTCGCGCGCGGCGGTCAGTTGCTCGCGCCGCTGCCGCAATGCGGGATCGGGGTAGGGGCGGTCGCCGCGCTCGACCCCGGCGAACACCGCCTGCAGCCGGTAGTAGTCGGCCTGCGGGATCGGATCGAACTTGTGGTCGTGGCAACGCGCGCAGTGCGCCGTCAGGCTGACAAACGTCGAGATCGTGCTGGCGACCATGTCGTCGCGGTCGAGCGCGCGCGTCTTGGCCTTTTCGACTGTCCCCTCGCGCAGCTCGACGTGCCCCACGAAATCCCAGGGGCCAGCCGCGATAAAGCCTGTCGCGACGACCGCCTGCGGGTCGTCGGGCCAGAGGGCGTCGCCGGCCAGTTGCTCGCGGACGAAACGCTCGTACGGCTTGTCGGCATTGAACGAAGCGATCACGTAGTCGCGATAGGGCCAGGCGTTGTCGCGGCGCTTGTCCTTGTCGTAGCCGTGCGTCTCGCCGAAGTGCACGACGTCGAGCCAGCGCCGCGCCCACCGTTCGCCATAGCGCGGCGAAGCGAGCAGCCGCTCGACGAGCCGCTCGTAGGCGTCGCGCGCGGGGTCGTTCTCGAAGGCCGCGATCTCCTCGGGCGTCGGGGGGAGCCCATGCAGGTCGAACGTCACCCGGCGGATCAGCGTGCGCCGATCCGCCTGAGGCGCGGGCGAAAGGCCATGCTCCCGCAGGCTGGCCA
>JAEUIK010000468.1 GCA_016793185.1 Planctomycetaceae bacterium
ATCAAATGACTCTGTTTGGCCCACCGCAGAAGCCTCTCAAGAAACTCCCCTATTCCTTCCACTACGTATTTGAGTGCGAGGATAGCGAGAAGCCTCACACGGCTATGTGCGAAGACTGGGAGCTTGGGACGCTCTTTTTGAAAGAAGCAGACCGACTTGGCTCGGCTGAGAGGGCAGCGGAAAGCGTGCGCAACAAGTTTCTCGGCGAGCTTTGCAGAGGGGACAAGGATACTCGCTTCTTCATGGGTACGAGGTTCCCCTACAACACATGGCTCGTTGTTGGCGTATTCTGGCCGCCCAAAGTTGCGCGGCAGCCGTTGTTGCCATGATTTAGATGCCCGGCTTACACCACTTGCAATCCCGCCGGTCTAGCTTGTACTCGTGGGCTGCGAAGCCGGCGCGGTTTCGGGATCCAGGATCTCGATCCGCACCCGCTCGATCCGGCGGCGATGCACGTCGAGGACAGTGATCCGCACGTTCTTCAAGGTGAGTTGCTCGCCAACCGTGGGGAGGTGCCCCAACTCGCCGAAAACGAGGCCGCCGATGGTGTCGAAATCGCCGTGGTACGTCAGTTCGAGCCCGAGCTGATCGTTGATCTCGTCGACATGCACGCGGGCGAGTACTTCGGCTGTGCGCTCGTCGATGCGACGAATTCCCTCGACGATATCCTCGTCGTACTCGTCGATGATCTCGCCGACGATCTCCTCCAGGATGTCCTCGATGGTGATCAGGCCGGCGACGCCTCCAAACTCGTCCAGGACCACCGCCATGTGGTTGCGCGACAACTGGAATTCTTCCAGCAAGGCCGCGACCGGTTTGGTCTCGGGAACGAAAACGGGCGGGCGGGTGATCTCGCGCACGGTCGCCTTGCGCGACGCGGGGTCCTGAGCCAACTCGGCCAGCAGGTCTTTGCTGTAAACAATGCCGACGATGTCGTCGCGATGCTTGTCGTAGGCGGGAATGCGCGAGTGGCCCGCCTTGACGACGAACAGCGCGGCCGCGCGGATCTCCGTCGCCGCCGGCATCGAGATCATGTCGGTCCGCGGCGTCATCACTTCCGAGACGCTGACGTCCCGCAGTTCCATGACGCTCTCGATCATGTCGCGGGCTTCTTCCTCGAGCACCCCTTCGCGGTGCCCCTCGGTCACGATGGACCGAATCTCGTCTTCGAGCGATTCTTCCTGATCCTCCTCGACCGGCTGGCCTGCCAGCTTGCGTCCCAGCTTGCCGAACAGCCAGGCCCCCGCGGCCAGGGGCGCCAGCAACTGTGCGCCGAGCTTGATCAACGGCCAGCCGCCGAGCACGACGCGGGCTCCCCAGGAGCGCGAGATGGCCCAGGGAAGCCAGATCGCGCAGGTCAGTAACAACACTGCAGTCAGTAGGACCTCGGCGGCGGTTTCCCACCAGCTGGGTTGCGCCGCGGCCCGAATGAACAGCGCCTCGACCACGGCCCCGACCATCAAAGCGCCGGCCAGCAGTTCCAAGCCTTCTGCCACCAGCAGCGCCCGGTCCTGCAGGCGCAGGACCTCGCTCAAGAGCTCGGGGTGCCCGCGCTCGGTCGACAGCTCTTCGAACTCATGGCTGGACTAATCGCGCAGCGACCGCGCGATGCAGCCCGAGACGACGACAACCGCCAGCGCCCCGGCCGCGATGATCAACCAGGCGGTGAGCGTCATCGGCGCACCTGTCGCGCGGAGGACCTGCCGGGCGCAGGGGTCGGCACGCGGTCGACGACCGGGATGCCTAGTCCCGTCAAAATGGCAACTTCGGCTGCGCGCATCTGGCGAGCCAGCGCCGGAGTCTGGTCGTCGAAGCCCACCAGGTGCAACGTCCCATGGACGACATACAGCGCCAGCTCGTGCAGCGGGTCGACGCCGAGTTCGCCGGCGACGCGCAGCGCGGTGTCGGCGCTCACGACGACTTCTCCTTCCAGGCGTCCTGGTTCGATCTCGAGGACAAAGCTCAGGACGTCGGTCGGGTAGTCATGCTCGAGCCACTGCCGGTTGAGGGCCTGGATCGCCGCGTCGTCGACGATGGCCAGACTGATTTCCGCCGCCGGATAGCCATGCGCCTTCAGGACGCTGCAGATCGCGGCGCGCAGCTGCCGGCGGTCGAGCTTGAGCGTTCGCTGCTGGTTGGCAATGGCGATCTGAATCACTGTCACGCGCGCCGCGCTCGAGCGGCGCGTCCTCCACGGGCCGCGCACTAGGCCGTGCGCTGGCTGGGATACTTGACGCGGCCATGGTACACGGCCGTCAGCGACTTGACCAAGCTGTCCTGAATCGTCCGCAGCTCCTGCAAGTCGAGCCCGCACTCGTCGAACTGCCCGTCGTGCAGCCGTTTGAGCGCAATCTCGCGGACGAGACTCTCGATGCGCGCCGGGGTCGGTTCGACCAGCACGCGGCTGGCTCCCTCGACGGCGTCGGCCAGCATCAACACCGCGGCCTCGCGCGTCTGTGGCTTCGGGCCCGGATAGCGGTACGCGTTCTCTTCGACGGGCGAGCCGGTCGGGTTCGCTTCGTTCTGCTGATTGGCGCGATGGTAGAAGTACTCGACCAGCGTCGTGCCGTGATGCTGCTCGATGAAGTCGACGATCGACTTGGGAAGGTGGTGCTGCCGCGCCAGGTCGGCGCCATCCTTCACGTGGGCGATGATGATCAGCGTGCTCATCGCCGGAACCAGCGATTCGTGGCGGCTGGCGCCTTCGCCCTGGTTCTCCACAAAATAGCCCGGCTTGAACATCTTACCGATGTCGTGAAAGTACGCGCCTACCCGCACCAGCAGGCCGTTGCAGCCGATCGAATCGGCCGCGGCCTCGGCCAGCGAGGCGACGTTGATCGAGTGGTTGTAGGTGCCGGGTGCGCGGCGGACGAGCTCCTGCAGCAGCGGGTGGGCAATGTCGCCCAATTCCAGCAGGCTGATCTCGGTGAGAACTCCAAAGCGGCGCTCGATAAAGGGGAGGATCCCGGTCATCAGAAACCCCGCCGCGATGGCCCAGACGCCATTCCGCAGTCCGGTCATCAACAACGGCGCCGCCAGAGGTTGGCCGTCGAGAACGTGGACGCAGACCGTCAGCCCGATGCTGACTGCGCCGACGATCGCTCCGACCTTGATCAGCTTGCTCCGGCTCCGCACGCGTCCCAGCATCAGGATGGCCGAGGTGACCACGCCCGACATCAGCAGCAAGTCGGGCAGGCCTTGCCCGGTGACGACCACCAGCGTCGCGGCGACGACTGCCGCCATCACGACCGCCAGTTCCTGGTTGTAAGCAATGGCGACGGTCATGCCGAGGAGCAGGGGGGGGATGATCTCCGCGCGCCAGGGATCGGCCGAGGCCCAATCCGACAGGGCGATCGTGCCCACGAGGAGTCCCAGGAGCGTCGAGAAGCGGCTGAAGCTGTGGAGCCAGCGGGGCTCGCGGTACGCGAGGTACAGTCCGATGAAGCCCGTCAGTCCCAGGACCATCAACAGCGCCGCGAGGCCGCGGTAGGCGAGCTGCATCCGCGGCATCGCCGCCAGGTAGGCCTCGTGCTCGAAGCGCAGCAGGCGGACGTCCTCGGGGCTCAATGGCTTGTTGGCCTGCGCCAGCGGCTGGCCCGCCGCGAAGTGCGTGAGCAACTTCGGATCGCGGGCGTCGGGCACCGCCACGGCGGTCCGGGCGACGACGTCGTAACTCGGCGCGAAGTCCTGCCGGAAGGGGAAGGGGGGCTTCCACGCCTCGGTGGCCACCACGACCGTCATCGATGCCAGCAGGCAGAGGCCGATCCGCGTCAGCACGTCGGCCTGGCGGACCCGAATCGCCAGGCGCTCGACGCGCGTCGGCGGCAGTTCGAGCGAGGCGACGCGCTGCGAGCGAGTTCGATTACGACCACCGTTGGACATCGAATAACCCGCGCTAGCGCGGTTTCACATTGTCTTCTTCGTAGGCGCGGACAATGTCCTGCACCAGGCGATGACGTACGATGTCGGCTTTGCCGAGCTGTACCGTGGCCACGCCTTCAATGCTCTTCAAGCGGCGCAGGGCGTCGATCAGGCCGCTCTTGGTCGGCGCCGGCAGATCGACCTGCGTGGCGTCGCCCGAAACGACAATCTTCGAGCCCTGCCCCATCCGTGTCAGAAACATCTTCATCTGCGAGACGGTGGCGTTTTGCGCCTCGTCGAGTATCACGAACGCCTCATTGAGGGTTCGCCCGCGCATGTAGGCCAGCGGAACCACCTCGATCACTTCCGATTCCAGATAGCGCTTGAGCTGCTCGAAGTCCATCATGTCGGAAAGGGCATCGAGCAGCGGCCGCAGGTAGGGATTGATCTTGGCCCGCATATCGCCAGGGAGGAATCCCAGGCTCTCTCCGGCCTCGACGGCGGGCCGGACCAGCACGATTTTGCGGATCTTTTCCTGCCGCAGCGCGGCGATGGCCGTGGCGACCGCGAGGTACGTCTTCCCGGTGCCGGCGGGGCCGATCGCCAGGACCAGCTCGTGGTCGCGGATAGCGTTGACGTAGCGGACCTGTCCTGGCGTGCGGGGGCGCACTTTCCGCGTGGCATGAAAGATCTCGATCGGGGGATGCGGCTGCCCGTCCCCCTCGGCGGTTTGCACCGCGGTCAATGCCCGCTCGACATCCTCGAGGGTGGGCGTGCCGTGCCGATCGGCGAAGGCCTTGAGCTGCTCGAGCACCTCGGTGGCTCGCGCGACCGCCTGCTTTTCGCCGGCGATCCGCACTTGGCGCTCGTGGGCCGAGATTTCGACGTCGAGAGCGTCGCGTATCTTCCGCAAGTGCTGGTCGCGCGGTCCGAAGATCGACAGCAACTCGTGAGAGTCAACGACTGAGATCGTGTTTTCGACCATCCCTTGCTTATGCCACTCGCAGGAGTCTTTCCCGATCGAGAAGCGCTTGGCTCCTAGGCCTGTTGTTATATCACACCGCCGCGACGGCCCAACGGCCCGGCCGAAGACTTGGGTTCTAAGTGTTACTTTATGAAGGACTTGTGCAGTTCCGCCGAGTTTTTGCCGGGGGCGTCAGGCAGCATCAATTATAGGTTACCGGCTCTCCGCCCGGGTAGCGGCCGCTGCGGAAAACCTTACCGCGGGAAAACCCGGATCAGGGGCCGACGAGGTGCCAGTACCAGCTGAGATAAGCCACCGGGGCGGCGAAGATCACGGAATCGAGCAAATCCAGCACCCCCCCGAAGCCCGGCATCCAGGTGCT
>JAEUIK010000478.1 GCA_016793185.1 Planctomycetaceae bacterium
GTCGATCAGCTCGATGTGGGCGCGGTGCCCTTGATACTCTTCGACGTTCTGCAGGTGCCAGTGCAGCGGCCCGTCGGTTTCGATCTTGAGGTTCAGCCCTCCGTGCAAGGGGCCGAAGATCACACGATGCGAATCAACGACCAGCCGGATCAGTCCGCGCCCCGCGGCGCGGTAGGCGATCTGTTTGTGGGCGATGGTGAAGGTCGCGGAGCGGAGCACGCCGCGGAGTATGCCCGACTCGCGGCCACTGTGCGCCAAACCCGGTTCGAGTACCTGCCGCACCGGCGCCGCGTTCGCGGCGGCGGCGGCATGAATCAACTCGCCCCCGTGCGACGGACCGGCCGTAAAGGCGTCGCCGGTCGCTTGCCACAGGCCGTAGCTCGGCGACGAAAAGGTCTCGAACGTCTCGCCGCCAGCGCTGCCGGCCGACGCCAGGCGCGCCGCCAGGGCGTGACACGCTGCCGAAAACTGATCGGGCGGAGTCAAGCTCGCGTCACCGGCGAGCACGGCCCACGGATGCCAGGGATCGGCCGGATTCTGCGCGGCAGTTGGCAGATACGTCGTCCAAGCGGTAAGCGTCTGCGGGTCGAGTTGTCGCGCGGCCGCCGCGCGCGCGACGCGCTCCTCAACCGTACCCTGCGGGTCGGCCGCGGCGTCTCGCGCAGCGAGCAACAGATCCGGGAGCTGCTCCAGTGCGGCGCGGAGACTCGACTGCACGACTTGCGCAGACGCCTGGCGGTGCGTCGCCGCCAGCTCGCGCAACTGGGCCAGCGGCGCGGCGTTCAGCTGTGGCGCGTCGAGGAACGCCTGCTGGTAGCGCGAACTGCGCAGAAAACCCACCAGGGCGTAATAGTCCTTGGTGCTGATCGCGTCGAACTTGTGATCGTGGCAGCGGGCGCACGTCACCGTCAGACCCAGGAACGCCTTGCACAGCACATCGAGCTGATTGTCGAGCCGATCCGCCTCGTCGCCGCGGATATCGACGGGCGAGTGCGTCGCTTCGCCAAAGTGAAAGAAGCCCGTGCCGATGATCGATTCGTTAAAACCTTCGCTCGGATGCCGGCGCGGGCTGTCGAGCAAATCGCCGGCCACATGCTCGATCAAGAACTGATCGTAAGGCACGTCGGCATTCAAGGCGCGGGTCACGTAATCGCGGTATTGCCAAGCATTCTCGAGATCGTAGTCGAACTCGTGGCCGTGACTTTCGGCGTAGCGCACCAGGTCGAGCCAGTGTCGGCCCCACCGTTCGCCATAGTGGGGCGAGGCAAGCAGCCGCTCGACGACGCGCTCGTAGGCGTCGGGCGACGAATCCGTAACGAAGGCCTCGATCTCGGCCGGCGTGGGGGGGAGTCCGATGAGATCGTAGCTCAGCCGGCGCAACAGTACGGCGCGCTCCGCTTCCGGGGCCGGCGTCAAGCCCGCTGCTTCGAGCCGGGCCAGTACGAAACGATCCAGCGCGTCGCGCGGCCAATGGGCGTCGCGCACCTCGGGCACGGCGACATCCGCGATCGGCTGCCAGGCCCAATGTTCGGCGGCCCGGGCTTTGAGATCGAAGACCGGTTTCACGGCGAGGGCGCCGGCGGGTGCCGCGCCGCTCTCGGGCCAGGGCGCGCCGGCGGCCACCCAGCGCGTGATTGCCGCGATCTGGCTCTCGTCGAGCTTCCCCTGCGGCGGCATCTGATACCCGTCGGGGCTATAGCGCACCGCCTGCACCAGCAGGCTCGCGTCGGGATCTCCCGGCACGAGGGCAGGTCCGGTATCGCCGCCGGCAAGCGCATCGGCGCGCGACAAGAGCCTCAGGCCCCCCTTGGGCTCGGCAGCGTCGCCGTGGCAGCGCTGGCAATGCTGGATCAGGAGCGGACGGACTTGCTTTTCGAAGTCCTCGACCGCCGCGGCCGTGGCTGGCGACGGCTCGGCTGCCGCGGCCGGCTCGACCGGCGCGCACGCCCACGCGAGTAAAGCGCAGGGCAGCATTCGGTGAAGCAGCGATCGCCGGCGGCAGGCAAGCATGCAGACTTCTCGCACACGACGCGGGGTGTATTCCCGGCGGGAGGGCTTGGCTGTCGATTATAGCAGCCCGGGGGCGAGGGGGTGGCATCGCTTTCGGACGGGGACAAATGTGCTCTAATGGCCGTCCCGTCGTCGGTTGCACTTCGTGCCCGCTAGGGAATCTCGTCACGTGAGCTCGCTCTCCGACAATCCCTGGCTGCAAAAGGCGCCGCTGATCGCCCTACTGGCCACGCTCGGCATCGCCGCGCATCTCGTGCTGCGGTTTTTGACGCCGGCCGGGCCTCCGGTGCAACAGGCCCCGCTGCTGGTCGTCCTGGCGCTTGGCGGGCTCCCCTTGCTGGCCGACCTGCTGCAAAAACTCTGGCGGCGCGAGTTCAGCTCGGACCTCTTGGCCGGCATGTCGATCGTCACGGCGATTCTCCTGGGCGAGTACCTGGCGGGCGCGCTGGTGGTGCTCATGCTCTCGGGGGGCGAGGCGCTCGAAGGTTTTGCGGTGCGCCGCGCCTCGTCGGTTTTGCACGCCCTGGCCAAGCGGTTGCCCAGCGTCGCCCATCGCCAGTTGGACGGCACCCTGCAGGACGTTCCACTCGAGGAGGTTCGCCCGGGCGACCTGCTGGTCGTGTTTCCGCACGAGACCTGCCCCGTCGACGGCCTCGTCCACGCGGGACACGGCGTGATGGACGAGTCGTATCTGACCGGCGAGCCGTTCGAGATCTCGAAGGCGCCCGGGTCCGCGGTCCTTTCCGGAGCCATCAACGGCGCGGCGGCCCTGACCATTCGCGCCACGCGCTTTCCCAAAGACTCGCGCTACGCGCAGATCATGGGAGTCATGCAGGCGGCCGAGCAGAACCGCCCGCGGATCCGCCGCCTGGGGGACCAGCTCGGCGCCATCTACACTCCGATCGCCCTGGCGCTGGCGCTCGCGGCCTGGGGCCTCAGCGGCGAAGCGATCCGCTTTCTGGCGGTGCTGGTCGTGGCCACACCTTGCCCACTGTTGATCGCCATCCCCGTGTCGATCATCGGTTCGATTTCGCTGGCCGCGCGGCGCGGGATCGTCATCCGCGATCCCGCGGTGCTCGAGCAGATCGACGCCTGCCGGACGATCATCTTCGACAAGACCGGCACGCTCACCTACGGCGTGCCGGAGCTCACCGAGATCCTGCCAGCCGCCGGGCACGAAGCCGACGAGCTCCTCCGCCTGGCTGCCACCGTCGAGCAATACTCGAAGCATCCGCTGTCGCAGGCGATTCTCGACCGGGCGCGGGAGCGCAAGCTCGCGCTCCCCGAGGCGGTCGAGGTGAGCGAGGCGCCCGGTAAGGGGTTGACGGGCACCGTCGACGGGCGGCGGATCGAGATCACCAGCCGCAAGCACTTGCTCGAAGAGCAGCGGGCCACCGCCGCCGAACTCCCCCCGTCGAGCGGCGGACTCGAATGCCTCGTCGTCGTCAACGACCGGTACGCCGGGTTGTTCCGCTTTCGCGACGTCCCCCGCGCGGAAGGCAAATCGTTCGTCCGGCATCTCGGCCCGCAGCATCACTACAAGAAGGTCATGATCGTCTCAGGAGATCGCGAATCGGAGGTTCGCTACCTGGCGGACCGCGTCGGCATCAGCGACGTCCATGCCGGGATCAGTCCCGAGGGGAAAGTGGAAATCGTCCGCGCCGAGACCGCCCTGGCGAAGACCGTTTTCGTCGGCGACGGCATCAACGACGCTCCGGCGCTGATGACCGCCACGGTGGGGCTCGCGTTCGGGCAGAATAGCGACGTGACAACCCAGGCCGCCGGCGCCGTGATCATGGACAGCTCGCTGGAGCGCGTCGACGAGTTGTTCCACCTCGGCGAACGGATGCGGCGGATCGCACTGCAGAGCGCCGTGGGAGGCATGGCGCTGAGCGTTCTGGCAATGCTCGTAGCCGCGGCCGGTTATCTCCCTCCCGTGGCCGGAGCCGTCACCCAGGAGGCAATCGATGTCCTTTCGATCCTGAACGCCCTGCGGGCGGCCGTTCCGCCGCGCCAGTCGCGGGACTACTAGGCGAAAGCTATCCTGGAACGGGGCCCGGCGCGATCTGACTTTGCGACCCGCGGGCTCGCCACCGGGAGTGGTTCGACATGTTCGAGGTGAGTCGCAGTTTCGTGTGGGCCGGCGTTCTGTGGGCCGCGGCCACAGCCACGACCGCGTCGGGGCAAACACCTCCGGCCGACTGGCTCGGGCAGAAGGTCTTCGTCAAGGAGACCGCCCGGCCGCGCGTGGGCAACCGGGTCTTCGAGTGGAACACGGTCTCGCTGCCGGCGACGGTGAGCAAGGTCGAGGGAAAGTTTCTCTGGCTCGGTTCGGCCTGGGTGACGCCCAACGAGGTCGTGCCGGTCGACGACGCGCCGGCCTATTACACCGACGTGATGGCGCGGCGCCCGGCCGAGGCCTGGCCTTATCTGCTCCGCGCGGTGGCCTGGCACCTCAAGCGCGACTACGCCAACGCGATCAAGGACTTTAGCGAAGCGATTCGGCGCGAGCCGGGCGTTCCGATGGCACATCGCGCCCGTGCCCAGACCTACCACGCGCAAGGCGACTACCAGCGGGCGCTCGACGACCTGAACGAAGCGATCCGCCTCGATCCGCGAATGGCGATCGCCTACAACGATCGCGGAGCCACCTACAACGAGCTCGACGAGTACCAGAAGGCGTATGAGCAGTTGAGCGAAGCCATTCGGCTCGATCCCAAGCTGGCGCTCGCCTACTACAACCGTGGCTCGAACTGGCACGACCAGCGGCAGTACGACAAAGCGCTGGCCGATTTCAACCGGGCGATCGAGCTCGACCCCAAGATGGCCCTGGCCTCCGACGGACGTGGTTACACCTACAGCCGGATGGGGCACTACGGCAAGGCCGCGAAGGATTTTGAAACGTCGATCAAGCTCGCGCCGCACGAGCCTTGGGGGTATTTGAACTTCGCCCGGATGTGGGCCACGGCCGACTCCGAAGGCCCGCTCGACGGCCCGCGCGCCGTCGAAGCAGCGACCAAAGCGTGCGAGCTCTCGAACTGGGCCGACTGGATCTGCGTCGCCGCGCTGGCCGCCGCCTATGCCGAGGCGGGCGATTTCGCGAAGGCCGTCGAGTGGCAAGAGCGGGCGATCAAGCTCGATGTCCGTCCTGAGCATAAGGACAAAGTCAACGCGGCCGAGCGGCTCGAGATCTATCGGGCCGGCAAGCCTTACCGCGAGAAGGCGATGCCGCCGCTGCTGCCAGACGACGAGGAGCCCGTGGCCCAGCCTGCCGCT
>JAEUIK010000491.1 GCA_016793185.1 Planctomycetaceae bacterium
TCCTCCGCCGGGCGTTGCCGACACTGCCCGATCGAGACGACCGCCGGCGCAGCGCTTGAGTTTCTCAGTTAGCCGCGCCGCTGCCTAGAGGCATTTACGATTCTCATGCGCGATCCCGCCCCCGACAGCTTAGCCTCGGCGTCACCGGCCTCGCCGGTCGAGGCCGGCGGCCCCACGATACGCGGAGCGGCCAGCCCTCACGATGAGCGGCGCATCGCCGAATTGGAATCGCTGCTGGGCAAACATGTCTGTCGCAAGCTCGGCATCTATCCGCTGCCGCGCGGGTTTCGCCTCTCGGTGGTCATTCCCGTCTACAACGAGCAGGCGACCGTTGCCGAGTTGGTCGAGCGCGTCCGCGGCACGCAGATGCCGCTGGAAATCATTCTCGTCGACGATTGCAGCAGCGACGGGAGCCGGGCTCTCCTGGAAAGCTGGCAGGGTCAACCCGACCTGAAGATTCTCTTTCACGACCAGAATCGCGGCAAAGGGGCCGCGCTGCGGACCGGTTTTGCCGCGGCCACGGGGGACGTCGTCGTCATTCAAGACGCCGACCTCGAGTACGATCCGGCCGAGTACTCCAAACTCATTCAACCCATCGTCGAGAACCAGGCCGACGTGGTCTTCGGCAGTCGCTTCTCAGGCGACAATCAGCGCGTGCTCTACTTCTGGCACTACCTGGGCAACAAGCTGCTCACGCTCCTCTCGAACTTCTTCACGAATCTCAACCTCAGCGACATGGAGACCTGCTACAAGGTCTTTCGCCGCGAGGTGCTGGCCCAGGTCTTGCCCCATCTGCGCGAGAACCGCTTCGGCATCGAGCCCGAGCTGACCGCCAAGGTCGCCAGCATTCCGCAGATCCGCATCTTCGAGCGCCCGATCAGCTACTCCGGGCGGACTTACGCGCAAGGCAAGAAGATCACCTGGCGCGACGGCTGCCGGGCCCTCTGGTGCATCTGGAAGTATCGGCGCGGGATTCGGTAGATCGAATCGTGCCACGCCTCGGCCGGCCGGCACATTCCTGAAGTCGGCGCCCCGTCGGTCAAGGTTCGATCGCCGCGCAAACGGCGCTCGTGAACTGCGTCAACAACCGCCTTCCCAGCTCGATCGGCTGCGTCGAGAGGACCACCCCGAAGGCGTCGCGCGCGGGATCGATCCAGACCAGCGTGCCGGTCGCGCCCCAATGCCCGTAGGCTCGCTCCGAGAGCAGCGCGCCGAACGTCGTGGGATGCGTTGGCCATTCGAGCTGCCAGCCGTAACCCCAGGGAAAGCAGCGGCGATGGATCTCGGGCACGTCGGGTAGGCGGGCGAGTTGGTTCGCCGTCATCGCCTCGAGCGTCCCCCGTGCGATGATTCCCGACTCGCCGCGATGGATCGCCAGCAGGTGCCCGGCCAGGCGCCCCAGGTCGGTCGCCGACGAGACCAACCCTCCCCAGGGGGCGCCAAGTCCAAGCCAGTAGTCGCCATTCCAATGCGACGCTCCGGACAAGCGAATCGGACCGATGCGAATCTCCGCAACTCGCGCGCGCAGCTCCGGGTCGACGCGAGGTTCCCCCTCGGCAGTCACCGTCCCCGGCAAGCCCAGCCAGGAGTCGGTCATCCCCAGCGGCGCAAAGATTCGCTCCGCGAGAAACTCTCCGACGGTCTGGCCCGTGACCCGCTCGAGCACCTGCGCCAGCATCAGAAAGCCCAAGCTCTGGTATTGCACGTTGCGTCCCGGCACGAAGTCGGGCGAAAGCGCGCACACCCGCGCCACGAACTCGGCCAGCGGCGCCCGTGCCACCCGCAGCGCATCGTTGTCGGGCAGCATGTCGGGGAGCCCTGAGGTGTGCGTCAAGCAGTGCGCCAGCGTGATCGCGCGTTTGCCGTGCTTGCCGAACTCGGGCACGTACCGCGCCACGGTATCGATGAGCTGAATCTCTCCCGCTTCGACGAGCATCAAGAGGGCCGTGGCCACGATCGGCTTGGTCGGCGACGCGATCAGAAACAGCGCATCGGAACGCAGCGCGGGACTCTCGGCGGCGACTCGCTGCCGGCCGAAATGCCGGGCGTGCGTCATGCCGCGCGAAGTGCCCACAACCGCCGCCGCGGCAGGCAGTCGATCCTCGGCGATCCAGCGGGCCAGAAGATTCCAGGCGCGCTCGAGCCGCAGTGGATCGAATCGATCGAGTCCGTTCTCGCTCATCGGCCCCATTCCTGCGTGCCTGGCGGAGCGGTCACTTCGAGCGTGCGGGCCGCGCGACGACGCGATGCAGCCGCAGTTCGACCTCGCGATCGACGACGCGCCGAACGCCCTCGACCAGGCAGTGCGGCTCGTTGTCCTCCTGACCCAGGCGAACGACGTCCTCCAGCTTCATGCCGGGCGGCACCGTGAATGTCGACTGGTAGATGATCTGATTGCCGGCATCGAGCTCGGGGACAATGAAGTGGCATGTCGCACCATAGGTCAGCATCCGGCTGGCATAAGCGTCCTGATAGGGACGCAAGCCGGGGAAGCTCGGCAGCAGACCGTGGTGCAGGTTGATAATCCGCCCGCCCGCGTACTTCCAGCAGGAGCTCGGCGGCAGCACGCGCATGTAGCGGGCGAGGATCACGTAATCGACCTGGTACTCGTCGCAGACAGCGACGATCCGATCGTCATCGGGATTGCCGCGCTCGTCGCCGCAGTGGTGCCAGTCGATGCCAAACTGCTCCGCCAGCGCGCGGCAGTTGGGGCGGTTGCCGATCATGACCGCGGCTTCGGCCCGAATCTGGCCGTCGCGAATCGCCCGCAGCAGTGCCAAGGGAGGTTCGCGCCGATACGTCGTGCAGATCGCCAGGCGCGGACGCGCCGCGCGTTCTTCCGGCGACCAGACTCGGACCGAGAGCTTCTTTTGCCGCCCGATCTCGACCAGCTTCTCGCGCGCCGCGGTAAAGCGATCGGCGGGCAGGTCGATCCGCACCAGCATCGCGAAGACCCGCTCCTCGTCGTGATCGTACATCTGGATCTCGGCGATATTGGCTCCCTCGCTCGTGACGTAATGCACGATGGGATCGGCCAGGCCGCGATCGTCGGGTCCAACAGCGGTGATGATAATGCGCATACAACTCACAAACCGGGGGCGGTTCGCTAAAACTCAGGCACCCTGAGAGCATAGCATTTTCGGGTGGGATCGCTCAGGGGGCAGGGGGCCGGCCGCTGTCTCCGGCGAGCGACGCGGAGGCGTCAAAACCTGACGAGGGCCGGATCCGACACGTAGGGCTCGCGGCGCCGATAATGCTCCAGTCGGTCGCGAATCCGCGCCGCCAGCTCCCCCTGCCGGGTCTCGAGCGCCTGCCCCAGCGCCGTCCTGGCACGCGCTTCGGCTTCGTCGAAGCGCCCCGCCGACGCATAGGCCGCCGCCAAAGTATCGAGCACCTCGGGATCGGCGTAGTGCGTGATCTTGTTGGCGAACTCCGCCAGTTCAATCGCCTGCGCGGGATTCCGCAGTTGCGGATCCGGGTGGCAGGCATACACCCGCGCCGCGACGATCGACAACTGGATGCTGCGGCGGACATCCATCCTCCCCTGGGCCTGCCGCAGCGCCTCGGCGAAGGCGCCGGCCGCCTCCACGTACCGCCCCGACTCGCGCAGCGCGCGACCTCGCATGTAGTGTGCTTCGAAGAACGCCGGCTGGAGCTGCAGGATCGCGTCGCACTCGGCAAGCGTCTCGTCGTAGCGGGCTTCGGCGCGCAGCGCGGAGGCGAGTCCATACCGCGCCGGCACATTCTCGGGCGATCGTTCCAGCGTATGCCGCAGCAAGACGATCGTATCGCGCCAATAACCGAGCTGATCGTAGGTCCGCCCCATCAGCAGCGCGAGGACGACGATCACGCCGGCGATCACAGGGCGGGAGAGACGCGGGGCGAATCGCACCAGTTCTCCCAGGCCCCACGCCACGACGATAAAGATGCCGATCAACGGAATGTACGTGTAGCGATCGGCGTACGCTTGCAGTCCGACCTGGACGAGGCCGATGACCGGCACCAGCGTCCCCAGATACCAGAACCACCCGACGAAGCCCGCGGGGAAGCGCCGGCGCAACACGACCGCCGCGGCGCTCAAGAGCACAAGCGGAATCGCCGCCAGCAACCCCTGGGAAAGCCGCAGCCCCTCTTCGTCCACCAGGTTCAGCGTCGTCAGCCGCGCGGGCCAGAATGTCTTCAGCAGGTAAGTGTCGTACGAGAGCGCTGCATTCGTCACACGTTCCGTCAGGCTCAAGCGTTCCCAACTGAGGGCCGCCGACTCTTGCGCGCGGAGCGTCACGGCGCTGCCCAGCAAGACCAGCACGAACAAAGGAACCTTCTCGAGCACGAGTTGCCGCCAGCTTTTCCGCAGGGCGCCCGCGGGATGATCGCCCCCCTCCACGCGCCGCAACGGCCAATAGTCCAGTAACAGAAGCGTGAACGGGAAGGTTACGATCATCGGCTTGGCCAGCAGACCCAGCAGCAGGCAGCCCGCAACGGGCGCGTAACGCACTGCGTTCGGCCGGCGGGCGTACCCCACATAGAACCAGCTGCCGAGCAGCCAGAAGAACGCACACAGCAGATCTTTCCGCTCGGCGACCCAGGCGACGCTTTCGACGCGCAAGGGGTGCCAGGCGAAGAGTGCGGCCACGAGCGCGCTGCGCCACAGCGCGTTGGTCATTGACCGCAGAAACCCGAACAGGAGAACGACATTGGCCGCGTGCCAGAGCGCGTTGGTAAGGTGATGCCCCCAGCTCTCCAGGCCAAAGATCTGGCAATCGAGCATGTGCGACAAGAGCGTCAGCGGGTGCCAATTGGACGAAACGCGCGTGGCCGGATGAAACGCCCACGCGACAGCCGACCAGCTGAGCCCGCCCGAGACCCGCGGGTTGTTGAAGACATATTCATGGTCGTCGTAGTAGAGGAACGCGAAGCGTTCGACCACGGTGCGGCTGAAAACGAGCCCCGTTAACAGCGCGAGGCTCGCCGCCACGAACAGCGCGAGTTTCCAGTTGGACGCACTCTCAGGGGGTCGCGCGCCGAGGTCGGGTTGGGCTGGGGCGTCGCTGTCGCTACTCATGAACTGTCGCGTCGTCGTCCTGGCCAACATTGGCCGTGGTATGCCATCGGGAAATGCGCTGGCCCGGATCATAGTCACTCGGCCAGCCCCTACGTTATCATACGCTGAGCGTCGGGCCATCGGGCCCGAGTGGTACCGCAGAGATCCTTGGCGCGCGTGCTTGCCGGCGGGCCACGGATATTACGATCGGTCAGCCGGAGATGCCATGAAAGCCGCCTTCATTCGTGAACAGGGCCCCCCCGAGGTCATTCAATACGGGGACTTTCCCCAGCCCGAGCCGGGACCGCGTCAGTGCCTGGTGCAAGTCGCCGCCGTCGACGTGAACCCCATCGATACCTATGTCCGCGGCGGACTGATCGCCGCGCCGATTCCCAAGCCGTTTGTCATCGGCTGCGATCTGGCCGGCCAGGTCGTCGCCGTCGGCAGCGAGGTCCGCGAGTTCAAGGTGGGAGATCGCGTCTGGTGCAGCAACCAGGGGCGCGAGGGGCGGCAGGGAACCTTCTCGGAATTCGCGGCCATCGACACCGAGTGGCTCTATCCTACGCCCGCCGCGGTCAGCGACGAGCAGGCCACGGCCGTCTCACTGGTGGGCATCACGGCCTGGCTCGGGCTCGTCCGCGACGCGCAGGTCGGCGCGGGAGACGTCCTCTTCGTCAACGGGGGCACCGGCGGAATCGGCTCGTGCGTCGTGCAAATGGCCAAGGCGCTGGGCGCCCAGGTCATCACCACCGCCGGCAGCGACCAGAAGGTGGCCGAATGCCGGCGCTTGGGAGCCGATCGCGCCATCAATTACAAGACCGAAGACGTCGAGGCCGCCATCAAGGAGTTCGCCCCGGGTGGCGTCAACGTCTGGTGGGAGACGCTGCGCGAACCCAACTTCGAGCGCACGATCCCGCTGCTCGCGCTGCGGGGACGGATGGTGATCATGGCGGGTCGCGACGCCCGGCCTGTGTTTCCCGTGGGGCCGTTCTACGTCAAGGACTGCCGGCTGTTCGGCTTTGCGATGTTCAATTCCCCGGCCGCCGAGCAACGGCAAGCGGCCGCGCAGATCAACGCCTGGCTGGCGGCCGGTCAACTCCAGGCCCGTATCGATCGCGTGCTACCCTTGTCACAAGCGGTCGAAGCCCATCGCCTGCAGGAAGCCAACACCTTGCACAAGGCCGGCACGCTGGCCGGCAAGATTGTCCTGAAGCCCTAACCCCCGGCCCGCGACGGCGCGCGGCACAGCATTGTGCATCAGCATTCGCATTCGCACCAACATGAGCGGAGCCAGGCCAGCACGCAGGCGTTGCGCGCGGCGCTGGTCTTGAACGCGGGCTACATGCTCGTCGAGTTCGTCGGCGGGATCCTCACCGGCAGTCTGGCGCTCGTGGCCGATGCCGGACACATGCTCACCGACGTGGCCGCGCTGGCACTGGGGCTGTTTGCGCTCTGGTTCGCGCAACGCCCGGCGGATCCCCGCCGCACTTTCGGTTACCTGCGGGCCGAAACCTTGGCCGCGCTCGCCAACGGGATCACGCTGCTGTTGATCTCCGGCTACGTGCTGTACGAGGCCTGGCACCGGTTGAGCGATCCCAGCCCCGTGGCGGGAGCCGCCATGCTCGCGATCGCGATCGTCGGGCTGCTCGTCAATCTTCTCTCCGCCTGGATGCTCGCGGGGGGGCACGACGACGACCTGAATCGCCGCGGCGTCTACCTGCATATGCTGGCCGACGCGCTCGGCTCGGTCGGCGCGATCGGAGCCGGCGCGGTGATCCTGCTCACCGGCTGGAATTGGGCGGATCCGCTGGCCAGTGTCTTGATCGTCCTGCTGATCCTGTGGGGAACTTGGCACTTGCTGTCCGATTCGATCCACGTGCTCATGCAGGGCGCTCCGGCGCGGATCTCGCTCGACCAGGTGGCGCAGTCGATGCGCGACATCCCCGGCGTACTCGAGGTCCACGATCTGCACGTCTGGACCTTGGGGGCTGGCAACGACGTGATGACCGGCCATGCGGTGCTCGCCGCCGAGACCGACTTGCCGCGCAGCCAGGAGATCCTGGCGCTATTGCGCGAAATGATGCACGATCGCTTCGGGATCGAGCACGCCACGATTCAATTGGAATTTGCCAACGCCCGGGGAAACTGCGACGATCGCCGGCAGGCAGGGCACGCTGGACTTGTCCCCTGATCCCGCGAGTCATGTCGCAGCCGGCCTGGCTGGCAAGGCGTGCCGCCGCGCCATTCGCAACTCGATGACTGCCGCGAGGAACTCTCATGCCCGGCACTGATCGCGTCAAGCGAACCGATTTCCGTTGGCTGCGGCGTTGGGCGTGGTTCGGAGGCCTGGCGCTCTTCGTCGGGCAGGGTTCACAGGTTGCCTCGGCGGCGGCCCCCCGAGTGATTGCGGCCTCCCCCGACGACGGCGATGACGACGTCGACCCCGGCACAGCGGTGGTGCGCATCGAATTCGATCAGGACATGAACCAGCAAGGCCTCTCGTTGTGCGGCGTGCAACAGGGGGATGCCGCCGGCAAACCGCGGTGGACAGGTCCGCGGGTGATCGAGCTCCCCATCCGACTCGTCCCCGATCGCGCGTATGCCTGGAGCGTCAACTGCCAGCACGCGCGCAATTTCCGCGGCACGAACGGCGCAGCGGCGCAGATCTATCCCCTGCGCTTTCACACCCGTTCTGCCGATGCGGCGCCCGCTGCCCCGCTCGCCCAAGAGGCAAAGCAGGCGGCGATCGGGCGACTCCGGCAGGTGATCGACGAACAGTATTCTTACCGCGATCTCCGGCGGACCGATTGGGACGAGATCTTCCGGAGCCACGAAAAAGCTCTCAGCGACGCTCCGAGCTGGAGCAAGTTCGCCCGCGATGTGGCGCGGCTGCTGGCGCCGGCGCGCGATGTGCATCTGGTGGTACGTCCCGACAAGGGGGCGCCGCTCGCGACCTTCGTCCGCCAGGTGCAGCCCAACTTCGATTTCCAGTCGGTTCAGCAGGCGCTTCCCGACCTGCGCGAGCTCAATCCGACGGTTGCCACTGGCAAGTTCGACGACGGCATCGGTTACTTGCTGATTCGGAGCTGGTCCGCCCCGCAGGACATCGACGCCGTCTGGACCGCACTCGACGAGATGCGGACGGCGCCCGCCCTGATCCTCGACGTGCGTCCCAATGCCGGCGGGAGCGAGCCCCTGGCGGCCCAGGTCGCCGGTTGTTTCGTGCGCGAGCCGGCCATTTATTCCTGGCATGAAACGCGCGCCGCTGCCGCGCCCGGGGGATTCTCACCCCGCCACAGCCGGAAGCTCGAGCC
>JAEUIK010000498.1 GCA_016793185.1 Planctomycetaceae bacterium
GCCTCTATTTCTGCTGGATCGTCATCACCTGCTGGGTGTCGGGCCTGGGACTGATCTACTTCGGCCGATTCCTGCAGGGTAACTGGCGCTCGATCCGCGTGATCGAGAGCGAGTACCAGCGATCAGAAGCGGACCACGAAATCCGCCACGAAACCCTGGCCGCGGCGGTGGGAGAGGAGTGAGGGTCGCTAACCCTTCGCCCCGGTACTCCGGGGAGAAGGTGGCCGCTAGGCCGGATGAGGGGATTGAGCGCGTGCCGGCGCTCGTCGTCGACAGCGGGGCCGCCCCTCACCTTATTTGCAATTCCTTGGCATTATTCGTAGTTTCGCGCGATGATTTAATTCGGTGGCTGAGGGTGTCCAGCGTTGCTGCCTGGCCCGCAAAAATCGATTACAATCTCCCCCAGGCGAGCCCAACGGCGTTCACAGGGGAGCTTCGACGATGCCGCTCGATTTCGTTTGCACTAGTTGTGGCAAGTCGTTTCCGATTGCCGACCAATTCTCGGGTCAGCAGGGCTTTTGCATTCACTGCCACCAGCCGGTGCAGTTTCCGCAGTTCGCTGGGACTCCGGTCTACGCGCCGCAGTCGAGTTCGACCAGGTGGTTGATCCCGGTGATCCTCGGCGGGGGCTGCCTGCTGATGCTGCCGATCATTGGGATTCTCGTCGCGCTGCTGTTGCCGGCGGTCAGTGCCGCCCGCGACGCGGCCCGGGCTTCGCAACGCAAGAACAACCTCAAGCAGATCGCGATTGCTTTGTTGAATTACGAGTCGGCCTACCGCACGCTGCCGCCGCAGTACATCGCCGACGAAGACGGACGGCCGCTGCACAGTTGGCGGGTGCTGATCCTGCCGTTTCTCGAAGAGCAGGCGTTGTATGCCGAATACGACTTTAACGAGCCCTGGGACAGCCCCAAGAATCAGCAGCTCGCGGCGCGCATGCCACGGGCCTATCTCTGCCCCGGCATCGAGAATCCCACGCCGGGCTACACGTCGTATCTGGCGTCGGTCGGCCCGGGGCGAGCATTCGATGGCGCCCAGGCTTGCAAGTTGACCGACGTCGCCGACGGACTCTCCAACACGATCGGCGTGCTCGAATCGACCACGCAGGTCCTCTGGCTCGATCCGCTGGAAGGGACGGGCCCCGGCGGTCCCCCGTTAGGGGCCAGTTCACCGGCGGCGCATCGCCAGGGGATGAACGTTCTCTTCCTGGATGGCTCGGTCGTGAATTTTCACGGCAACACATCCCCGCAGGTCATCGAGGCGTTGCAGACGATCGCCGGGGGGGAAGGGGTCAGCCCGTAATGAGAAGCCAGGACTCCTTTGTGCGCCGGTAGGACCCGCATCCGGCCGCTAGGCGGCCCCTCGACCGCCAGTTAGAATATGGGGCGTTGGTGGCGGGTCCTGCCTGGTGTTTGCCCGCCGCCGGGAAGCTCTGACATTCTTTCCCTGCCCCGGCTGCCGTACCTTGGCGCTGCTTCTTTGGCCCGAGCCACATTCGCGGCCAGCAAGTCCGGAGCGGGGGGTGAAGGAGAAATCCTCTGGGCGCTCGCAGTTATCGCATCGGTCTGGCCGGCGTCGTGATGTTGGTCCTCTTGCGGATCACCATCGGCTGGCATTTTCTCTATCAGGGGCTGTGGAAGCTCGATAACCCGAGCTTCACGTCGGCCGGCTTCTTGAGCCAGGCCAAGGGCCCGTGGGCCGACGATTTTCATGCGCTCATCCCCGACTACTACGGTCATGAGCGGCTCGACGAGAAGAAGCTCTTCGCCAAGTGGGAGAACCTGATCGAGCGGGCCAAGGCCAAGTACTCGCTCACGCCCGAGCAGCAGCAGCGGGCCGCCGTGGCCCTGGCGGCCAAGAAAGGGCTCGCGCAGCAGTTTTTCGTCGACAACGAGGAGCCGCTCAAGAACTACTTCTACGACCTGAATCGCTGGCGCGAGGCGGGCAAAGATCCCCACTTCAACGGCACCGAGTTCCACAAGAAGCGGGTCTACGACAAGGAGAAGTCGCTGCTCGCGCAGGCTAGCCCCTGGCTCAACCAGATGGATAGCTGGGGGGCCGAGATCAAGGCCGATATCTGGAGCACGCTCACGCCCGAGCAGCGAGCCCGGGGTGACCTGCCGGTCGACGAGGTTTCGCTGGCCGGGATGGACCAGTTCATCACCTTCACGAACATCGCCATCGGGCTCTGCCTGATGGTGGGATTGTTCACGCGGTTCGCCTCGTTTTCGGGGGCCGTCTTTTTGCTCAGTATTGTCCTGTCGCAGCCGGAATGGCCGGGAATTTACCCCCCTGCCCCGGCCGCAGCGGGCCGATCGCTCGTAGTAACCAAGGAAGTCGTCGAAATGGTGGCCATGTTCGCCCTGGCGGCGCTGCCGGTCGGCCGCTGGGGGGGCCTCGACTTCTTCGTCCATCATCTCTTCGTGCGGCGTCTATTCGGAAAAAGGGACTCGCGATGAACCTCAGCCCTGAAGAAAAAGCCATTGGCCAGGAGAACTTCCACACCGCGCTGGGCATGACGCGGCGCGAGTTCCTCGAGGGAAGCATCGCGGCGGGCGTTGTCTCGGGGGCCGGGCTGGGGGCCTTCTACTTCAAGTACGGCGAGTCAGTCGGCGACCCCGTGCGCATCGGCGTGATCGGCACCGGCGACGAGGGGGGGGTCCTGATGGGGGCCCACACGCCGGCTTACGCCAAGATCGTAGCGATCTCCGACATCCGCCCCTACAACGTCCACCGTGCTTTCCACGGCGATCAGAGCTCGCCCGACGCCTACGCGGCACGCCCCGGCCTGATGCAGAAGTACGACTGGAAGACCGAGGACGAAGCCCGCAAGAACGTCAAGGTCTACGGCCCCTACCAGGAGCTGCTCGACGACCCGGACGTCGAAGCGGTGATCATCGCGCTCCCGCTGCACCTGCACGCTCCCGTGGCCATCGAGGCCATGAAGAAGGGGAAGCACGTGCTGACCGAAAAGCTGATGGGGCACAGCGTACACGAGTGCAAGGAGATGGCCCGCGTCGCGGCGCAGACCAACATGCTGCTGGCCACCGGCCATCAGCGGCACTACAGCATTCTCTACGACAACGCCAAGCACATGATTCAGCGTGGCCTCCTGGGCGACCTGCACTACATCCGCGCCCAGTGGCACCGCGGCAATTTGCCGGGTCGCGATAGTTGGTCGCAGCCGTTGCCGGCCGATTTGAAGACCAACCTGGCCAAGATCAACGCCCAGCTCGAAAAGGCCAAGGGAGCCGAGATCGACGCGCTCGCCAAGCAAAAGAAGCAGGCCGAGCTGCAACTGCTGGACGAAGCGGTCGACGCCGCCAAGTACGGCTACCAGGAAAAGAAGATGCCCAAGGGCTACGTCTGCTCGCCCCTCGAGGAGCTAATCCGTTGGCGCCTCTGGGATCGCACGGGCGGCGGTTTGATGGCCGAACTCGGCAGCCACCAGCTCGACGCGGCCAGCATCTTCGTCAGCGCCATGCGTGAGGATGGCAAGAAGGTCAAGCCGATCCGAGTGCAGGCCATGGGACAGCGGTGCCTGTTCCCCGAGGATCG
>JAEUIK010000529.1 GCA_016793185.1 Planctomycetaceae bacterium
AGTGCGCGTCGCGACGAACGTGCCGGTGGCTCCGAAGCCGCATAGTTCGCCCGGTTTTGGCGAAGCTGGCGCGGTTACCGTACGGGTCCAATTCGATCAAGTGGTGGGGCTGTTCTCGCCAATGTAGTTAGGCGGATAGCAGCACTAGCCGGGAGCGCGACGGAACAGCGCGCTCCAAGAATAACAACAGCCGGTCCGCATCGAAGAGCGATGCCGACCCCTGGAAACGTGGTCGTCGCGGGCAGCCGACCGCAAGGTTCAAAAGCGTATGCGTCCCCGATCCATCATCCTGTTCGTCCTCGCCCTGGGCTGCGGCCTCGTGGCGGCGATCGGCATTAACCAGGTCATGGCCAACCGCAGCAGCGCGCCCGCCCTGAACGGCGAAACGCTGCCGATCTTCGTCGCTTTGGCCGATGTGGAACTCGGCGAGCCCCTGGCCCCGGCGGTGCTGAAGCTTGAACCCTGGCCGAAGGACAAGGTGCCCGTCGGAGCTCTCTCGAAGATTGAGGACATCGAAGGACGCCGCCCCCGGACCAAGCTCTTCGCCGGCGAGCCGATTCTCGAGAACAAACTGTTGAGCAAAGACGCCAGCCTGCAGGGCGCCTCGGGCTTCATTCCCAAGGGGATGCGCGTCGTCGCCGTCAAGGTCGACGCCGTGAGCGGCTCGAGCGGTCTCTTGCTGCCCGGCGACCGCGTGGACGTGCTGGTGCAGATTCAGGCCAACCCGAGCCGGGGCATCAAAGAGACCTCGGCCCGAACCATTCTGCAGGATGTCAAGGTCTTCGCCGTCAACGACACGTTCCGCCGCGAGCACAAAGACAAGAGCGAAGAGGCGATCACGGCCAAGACGGTGTCGCTCTTGGTCAAACCTGACGAGGCCGAGCTGATCACGCTCGCCAGCGAACTGGGCAACGTCCGCCTCGTGATGCGCAGCACCGAGGATGATTCGATTGCCGAGACCGGCGGAGCGGGCGTCCATCGCTTGCTCGGGCAGGCCGGGGCTGATTCGAACCGCGACGACGAAAGCCTGATGCAGGGGCAAGAGAACGACTTACTGAGCATGTTGAACGGTGGGCCTTCGCAACCGCCGGCGCCGCCGGCCGCGCCCGCGGCGCCGACCCCCGTGGCCGAACCCCAGCCCGTGCTGCCGCCCCCCTGGCGGATGATGCTGCTGCTGGGACCGCAGGCTCAGCAAGTCGAGTTCGATCAGCACGGCGGCGGAATTCGTTCGCAAGCCTGGGACGAGGGGATCCTGAGCAACAGCGCGGCTCCGGCCGGACCGGCGCTCGATTTGCCGCAGGACGCTCCGGCCGACGAACCCCCCGCGACACCGCCGACGGGGGAAGAGGAAACGGACACGCCAGCGGACCACTAAGGAAAACGCCAGGGGTAGACCACTGCCGCGCAACGCTGCGGCGGGCCAAGCACACAGTATTCACAACCTGAGCAGCAGCACGACACGCCGGGTCGCTTGACGGATGCGACCACGGCTCACGGACGAAACTCGCTAGGATTCTTGCAAGGAAGTTCACGGATGTTGAACACTCGCCTGAAAGGCGGCCGCTGCTGGCTCGCCTGCGCGCTGCTCATGGGGCTTTTGCCTGCCGCCGCTCGGGCGCAGCAGGATGACGATCCCGATCCCATGATCCCGAGTGCGGATCCCCAGGCGGTGATCCACGACATCAAGCACGCGCACGACCGCGTCGAGATGGTCGTGAACTCGAGCCGGATCCTCAGGCTCGATCAGAAGATCCCCAAGGCGGTGGTCAACAACCCCGACTTGCTCGACGTCACGCCTTTGTCTCCCACGGAGATCCAGATCTTCGCCAAAAAGGCCGGCGTGACCCAGGTCAACGTCTGGGGCGAGGACCAGAAGATCCGCTCGCTCGACGTGATCGTCTTCGCCGACGCCCAGGAACTGGCCATGCTCCTCAAGCACCAGTTCCCCAATGCCACTCTGCGTGTCATTCCCCTGGCGAATAGCGTGGTCATTTCCGGCTACCTCGACGATCCCGACCAGGTCAGCCGGATCATCCAGATGGCCGAGGACTTCCATCCCAAGGTGATCAACAACATTCGCATCGGCGGGGTGCAGCAGGTGTTGCTGCACGTCAAGGTGCTCGAAGTCTCGCGCACCCGGCTCCGCCAGGTCGGTTTTGACTTCTCGCGGTTCAACTCGGGCGATTTCGCCGTCTCGGGCATCAGCGGTCTGGTCCGGTCCGGCAGCACGCAAACCAGCGCGATCGACGCCATCACCTCGAACGGTGCCACCGTCACGGGGGCCGGCGTGCAGACCGTCACCTTTGGCGTGATGGATGGCGCGAGCTCCTTCTTCGGGTTTCTCGACTTTCTCCGGCAGTACGACCTGATGAAGATTATGGCCGAGCCGAACCTGGTGTGCGTCAGCGGCCGGCCGGCGTTCTTCAACTCCGGTGGTGAGTTCCCGATTATCGTGCCGCAAAGCTTGGGTACGGTGTCGATCCAGTACAAGAAATACGGGACCCAGCTCGACTTCGTCCCCATCGTCTTGGGGAATGGCAATATCCGGCTCGAAGTCAAGCCGCGGGTAAGTGAGATCGACAACACGCGCGCCGTCATCATCAACAACAACACGGTCCCGGCCCTGAAGACCCGCGAAGCAGAAACGGGCGTCGAAATGCAGGCCGGCCAGACGTTGGCGATCGCCGGGCTCGTCTACAACCGCCAGGAATCGACCAATCGTGGCATTCCCTGGATCAGCGACGTTCCCTACCTGGGCGCCGCTTTCAGCCGGAAACGTCAGGAAGAACAGGAAGTCGAGTTGCTGATCCTGGTGACGCCGTCGCTGGTCGAGCCGATGGATTGCGATGAAGTGCCGCCGGGAGGTCCTGGCTTGCACAGTGCCACGCCGAACGATCTGCAACTCTATCTGAAGGGGCACCTCGAAGTCGGGACCGACGCTCCGTTGGCTCCGGCGGCAGGCGCCGGCCAATACCCGCCCCACTGCCCCG
>JAEUIK010000535.1 GCA_016793185.1 Planctomycetaceae bacterium
AACCGCTCGATGGCCAGATTCTCGTCGTCGTAATCCAGTTCGTTGATGAGCAGGATGTCGGGATCGACTCGCTGGATGATCTCGGCGATCGCCCGCGCTTTCGGGTCGTCACCGGAACGGAGCGTCTCTGCGATCTCCTTCGGCTCCCTGCCGACGAGCGACACGTTGAAAGTCGCCACGCGAATCTTGCGCGGGGGATCGTCGGCCAATCCGACCCCGACGGAAAGCAGGGTGACGAACACGAGAACGCAGGCTGACGTTGTCGGGCGCATCCTGACAAACTCCCTCAACAAACACCGCACTCGCGGAACCACCTTCAAGAAACCGCCTCGGGCGAGCGAGTAACTCGCTGCGCCCGAGGCGTCTCTCACACCACCCGATACGGGTCAGGAAGCCACTTACCGAGCGGCCCGGCGACGGCGTGCGACAGCGAGTGCCGCGCCCAGACCGCCAAGACCGAGAAGAACGATCGAGCTGGGTTCGGGCACGGCGCTGACAGTGCCCGTGAACTGCATGTCACGATCGAAAGTGCTGCCCACGAAGTACGCCCCGACGCGGAAAGTCCCGGTGCCGCTGGTCGCGCCGCCGTTCGCGGCCGTGGCGCCGATCTGCTGAATGCGGGCGGTGAAAGCACCGGTGATCGTCGGCAGAGCGCTGAGATCCACGACGCTATTGACGAAGTTCGCACCAGGAGCCTGATTGAAGGTGGCGACGGGGCTCGTGAATCCGTCCAGCGAGGTGAAGAGCCCCACCGTGCCCGGGCCGGTGGCCGAGCTGCGAGTGCCGACGTAAAAACCATCAAGATCAACTTGATAGCCGGGCGCAACGACGAAACCAAACTCGAAATAATCGGTCGCCTGCTGGTTCCAGCCGGCCGCGTTCATCGAGTTTGCGCCGGCATTGCCTGACAGTCCGGCGCCGCGCGTCAGGGCGGAGCCCGTCGTATTCGGGGCCGACGTGCTCGCCGGTGTCGAGGCCTGAGTTCCCGGAGCCCCGAGCAGATCCCAACCGGCGATCGTAGCAGCAGACACGGGACCAGACGCCATCACACCGATGGCAACGGCAGCGGCACAGACAACTCTTCGTAACATTGGCTTTCTCCTCGTGGTTTCTGAACACCTGGGTCGCCCATCTCGATGCAGGCTGCGTCACAGGATCTGCGAGCGACGAATTTGCTTCGGGGCGGAGAGTATCACTTGTGCATTAACGGCGAGTGATTGCCGCATGAACTTCTCTGGTAATCGCGCCTGAGCGCCACGCGGCGAGAACACGGCGATGGTCGGCACGTGCACTGCATGCCGTGAGCGCTGAGCGCCGATCACAAGTTCTGCGTGAACTTCGCCGCGAATGGGAGAGTCAGCGCACTGACGTCGGAGGTCTCCGGCCGTGACGACCACGAGCGCGGATGGCAACCGCTTGGGACTCGAGCGAAACGCGATGCGGCAAGTCGCGCCGGTCCCTCTTGAATGACTTGTGGTGCGGAACTCCTGTGCGGCGCTCGCTACACGAGATCGTCTCCCAAACTTTGTGGAATCCTCAACAAGGCTTCATGTTCCGCGCCTATACTCTGCCCCGATGGCGAGGCAGGTGACAAGGGCGCCTGGCTGAGACAGGCTTCTGGCGCGGCACACGAAGCGGAGAAGGACAGCTACTGAGAGACTGGGACGTCGACTTCTAATTGTCGGTGGAACGCGAGGGATCGCGCAACTCTGTGCCATTCGGCCTCCACCGTACCCTCCCTTCCGGACCCGCCCTCCGCGGTACCCCGCGCAGACTATTGCAGTGACGAATCATCGACGCTGCGCTGTGCGGCGCCGTTGACGGATGGCGCGTCGTGGACAGGCGAGTACACCTGCCGAGCAGCGGCGCTGAAGCGACGACCAGACGGGCGCACCGCCGCGAGGACCGCTGTCGCCGACACGGCGTTGTGGCACCCACGGCAATCGCACGAACTATTCGCGAGCACTTCACTCGCTGTTCAAGTCGCTTTCACACCCGCGCGTACAACTGGCATCACAACAATCACTACGGTCGCAGTGCTCGACGCGAACTGGCTCGCTCAAGCAGTAGTTGGGGACGACATCGACTCGCTCAGAAAGGATCCGACGTGAAACGCAAATTGGCTTACGCTCTGTTGGCCACCATAACTGGCGCCGCCGCTTGCACCGCAACGGTGCAGGCCGCGCCGCCGAATCCGCAGAAAATCATCGCGGTGCTCGACAGCACGCAGAACTTTGGGACGACTCGTCGCGCCGTCAACTTCTACGACGTGACGAACCTGACCGGAACCGTCTTCGGGCAGCAGCCGCTTTTCTCGGTGTGGACCGGCTACGAGGATGCCGCCACGCTGAATTACGAAGACCCGGACGCGATAACCGTCAACCCGATCAACGGCACGATCTACCTCTCGGCCTTCGATTCGGGCACGCCGGGCGCCGTGAGCCTCGGCGACACGGAGGGTGACTTCGATCTCTATCGAATTGACTACCAGGAGATTCTCCAGGACTTCGTTACCAACGCGCGTCCCAAAGGCACGATGTACGCCCCGGCGGTGGACGTGCGGGGCAATGTCAATGTCTCCCATCCCGAACATGTCGGGTCGACCGTCTTCGTCGCCAATGCCATCCAGAAGGTTGGCGAAGTCGCCCGGACCCAGGACGGACCGTTTTTCGACTTCGATATCGAGTTCGTGAATCCTGGCCGGCTGGTGTTCCTCGATAACCAAGTCGGTCCCGATGGCAGCGGCGACCTGATCGCCAATGACCATCAGATTCGCAGTTTCGAACGGAGCAGTACTGCGCCCGGTGCCGCCCCCGCCTACAACGCCGGCACGCAGACCGGCGGCTTCAACCTGCAGACGACCGAGTCGTGGGGCTCCAAGACCTTCGGGCCCGTGGATCTCGACACGCCGTCGGGCGGCCGCAGCGAGCCGGTTGACATCGCCTATGTGAAGCGTGACGGAGTCGAAGGGATCTGGGTCGGAGAGTCCGACGGCGGCGGCGATGACGTCGCGTTCTATCAACTGGACTTCGCGACGATGACCGCCACGAAGCGCGAGATCCGCGGCGGATCGTTCCCCACCTCGTTCGCGCTCGACGAGAACCCGGCCGCGAACACCAGCACCAACGATGGTGAACTCGATTGGCTGGCCATCGACGGGGCCGGCAACCTCAAGATCGGTGAGTCGGGCTTCTTCGACACCGGCACCGTCCCCGGGGGGCAAGCCGGCAACGGAAACGCTCTTGGCGCGGCCGAGCCCAAGGTCATCGGCCTGACGGTCACCGACTACAACGGCGTCGACACGAATGGCAACTCACAGCGCGAACTGGTGGCTGGCGCCTGGACGACTTCGGCCAACCTCCCCGTGCCAACGGCCGACGATGACACCGCGGTCACCGATGGGCGCTTTGCGGTCTACGACAAGGGCACCGGCCTGGTCTACTTCTTCGACGCCGACAGCGGCGCTCAGCCAAACGTCGTGGGAGACGTCTATGTCTTCAATCCCTTGACTGGCACGCTGGTCTACCAGGAGCAGAATGCCGCCAATCACTTCTTCGAGCGGCACGGGATTCGGCTGTTCGTCCGGGGCGACGCTACCAGCGACGGTCTGGTGAACGCGGCGGATATCGACAAGTTCTTCGACGCGGTCAGCGATCCGACGCTCGGCGGCTCCGTCAGTTCCGCGCTCGGTCAGGAATGGTACGACCTGACAGGCGAACGCCAACTGAACTCAACCGACATGGATCACCTCGTTCGGACGATCCTGAACACACAGTATGGCGATGCCAATCTCGATGGCCGTGTTTCGGCCGCCGACTTGAACGTGCTGGGAGCCAGTTTTGGCAAGGCCGGCGGGTGGGCCGCGGGCGACTTTAACGGCAGCGACACCGTATCGGCAGCGGACCTGAACATTCTCGGGCAGTACTTCGGGTTCAACAACATGCCGGCGCCGGGGCTCGCCGTGGCCGCTGTGCCCGAGCCGGGCAGCATCGTGTTGATGGCAACGGGCGCCGGCATCGCCGTGGTCTATGGGGCGCGGCGTCGCCAGCAGGCTCGCCGCTCGAAGTAGGGGGCGTTGCTCTCGCGCGTCGTGCGCGTGAGCTAGTCAGCAAGTCCGTTCAAATCGTTTCACAGATTCTAGAAAAAAGGGATTTCGTATGATTCGTCGCGTGCTAGCCAGCATCACTCTGGCGCTGGCGCTTGTCAGCTCCGCTGACGCTGCCATTCTTGTCTCGAGCACCTTCCAGCCCACGCCTGGCTTGGCCGGTTACAACACTTGGACCATTAATCTCGCGACCGACTTCGACCAATTGTCGACGATCGACGCGAAGTTCAATTCGCCGGTGATGAACCAAGTCAACCCGCTCGCTTTTCCGACGATCTTCCAGGACAACAACGCCCTGTTTGGTTTTGTGGGGGCCAACGTCCTGCAGGATAGCCAGTTTCTTTTCAACACGACCACCGACTCGTTGCTCGTGGTGCCGGCTCCGACCACGTCCGAAGGTCCGGCCAAGCTGACCTCGGCGTTCACTGGCTTCAGCCCGTTTGTGAGCAAGAACATTGCTCAGCTTGTCATTCCGACTGCGAATGAACTGACCTACAACATCGTGGGCGTGACCCGTGACAACACCGAGTGGAGCGCGCAAGGCGTCTTCACGGCGGTGCCGGAACCCTCCAGCATGCTGCTGGCGGGTATCGGTGGCGTGGCCGCGCTGCTTGTCGCGCGCCGTCGGCGTGCCACGGTGCAGGCGTAGGCTCCAGTCGCTTTCGCTGCTGGACTGGACTCATTCCCCCCAGGCCCGATCGTCCGCCGGCCCTAGCGCCGGCGGATGGTCGGGCTCTTTGCAAATCACCGGGTGACGTTCATGGATTTATCGAGCGCGCGTGTCATCGCATGTTGGTTCTATCGAGTCGCACTGAGTCGTTGGTGCCTCTTCGTCTGTCTTGCCGGACTCGGCGGCGACTTCGCGAGCGCGCAGCTGCGGATCGTCAGCTACAACTCGGGCGGCGGTCCGCGTGCCGGTAGTTCGACGATCCTGCAGGCGATCGGCGCTGAGAACGTCGGCGGAATCGCGAAACCGCTCGACGCGATCCTCCTGCAAGAACAGGGGGGCGTGGCTGGCGACACGCAGGCCTTTGTCAACCTGCTGAACGCACTCTATCCCAATCCCGGCGGCGCCCCGATCTACGCACGCTCGACGATCGACGCCGCATCGTCAGGAGCTGGCCGCCCCACGCTGATCTACAACACGCAGACCTTGCAGCTGATCAGCGAGTCGACGACGGGAGTGGTGGGAGGATCGGCCAACGCCCGGCAGGGGATGCGCTATCAGTTGCGCCCGGTCGGATACGACGCCGCGGCCGATCTGTGGATCTACAACAACCACTACAAAGCCAGCGACACTTCGGCCGATGCCGACCGGCGGTGGCGCGAGGCCCAGTCCGTGCGCACCAACGCCGATGCACTCGGCGATGGCGCCCACATCATCTACGCCGGCGACTTTAACATCTATCGCAGCAGCGAGAAGATGTGGTCGAGCCCCGGCATCAGCCCTCCGTCGCTCACCGACCCAGGAAATGGCCAGGGCTTCGATCCCCTCAATCGCGTGGGAAACTGGCACGACAACAACTCATTTCGCGACGTGCACACGCAGAGTCCCACGACTTCGTCGCGCTACGGCGGCCAGGTCACCGGTGGAATGGACGACCGGTTCGACTGGCAACTCGTGTCCGGCGAGCTCCTCGACGGCGAGGGAGTGAGTTACATCGCCGGCTCGTATCACGCCCTGGGTAACAACGGATCGCATCCGCTGAACGGCAACATCGATGATCCCTCCAATACCGCCTTGCCGGGATTGGCTAATCGGACGGCCGTGCTCACTGCGCTGGCCAGCTCGTCCGATCACCTGCCCGTTGTCGTCGACTACCAACTCCCGGCGGTTCTGCAGGTCGTGGTCACGCCGGTTCCATCCGCCGTCCTCGTCGGAAGCACGGCCAGTGTTCAATTTGCCGTCTCGAATGCGGCGAACGTCTTGACGGTCAACAGCGCCGACGAGCTCGACTACTCGGCCAGCGGCAGCGGAGCGGTGTCGGGGGGAGTTGCCGGAATCGATCAGGCGCTGGGTGGCGGCAACCAACATCAATTGGCCCTCACGACGGCCGTCGCCGGCCCCCAGAGCGGGCAATTGTCCGTAACCAGCTCGAGCCAGGCGGCGGCGAATCCGAATTTCTCGCAAAGCGTCGCCTACGACGTCTTCGACCATGCCAATGGTTCATTCAGCGCCCTGGCCGACGTCAACAGCTTGACGCTGGATCTGGGGATCGTCGCGCAAGGGTCGCCTTCGCTGACCGAGTCGCTCGCGCTGCACAACTTGACCGCGACCGCGGGCTTCACGGCCCAGCTGGATCTCGATTCGCTCAGCGGAATCGGAGACACGACGCAGCTCTCGACCGACCTGGCGGCCTTTACAGGGCTCGCTGCCGGCCACAGCCACGGGTTTCTCGTGGAACTGGACACCACAGCGGTCGGGCAATTCGCGGCCAACTATACGTTGAATCTTTCGGATCAGGACCTGCTGGGCGCCCAGACGTCAGCGCTGACTCTGAACCTGCTC
>JAEUIK010000790.1 GCA_016793185.1 Planctomycetaceae bacterium
AACGCCCCCGGTCATACCCGCCGGCGCCTCACCGGAGCCTCATCATTCATTCACTGGTTTTTCACCTGAAACTGTCTGGATCCACACATGAATTCTCTACCTTCCCGGGCGTTGATTACAAAGCAATCCACAACCCCTAGGAGTCAGTCAATGAAGCGAACCCTCTGCACACGTCTGTTCCGTGCGACCTCTGCGGTCGCGATCCTGGCCCTGACCGCGTCGGCGTTTGCCGCCCCCTTGAGCTACACCGGCGGCACCTACACTCAGAACTTCGACGCGCTCCCGTCGACCGGCGCCAGCAGCGTCGCCAATCGCGGGCCCAACTACATCAATCCGTCGTGGTCGGGAGTTACCGGCTCGAACCTCGAGGGCTGGCAGTTTGCCAACCCGGATGGTAGCTCGGGCAGCACCGAGTACCGCGCCCAGAACGGCGGCTCCAGCGGCAGCGCCGGCCGCGGCGTGGTCAGCTTCGGCGCGACCGGCTCGTCGGAGCGTGCTCTCGGTATGCTGCTCACCAGCAACCAGATTCCGACCTTCGGCCTGGTGCTGACCAACAATACCGCGCAGGTGCTCACCAGCTTCACGCTGTCGTTCACGGGCGAGCAATGGCGCCGTGGCGACGCCGATCCGCAGAGCGGGCTCTACTTCAGCTATGGCCTGGCCAGCGACATCGGGGCCAGCCTCACCTCGTACGCGCCGCTCGACTTCACCAGCCCGACCGCGGCACCCCTGAATTCGGCCCTCGATGGCAACCTGCCGGCCAACCAGGTCGCCAAGTCGGCCACCATCACCGGGCTGAACTGGGGCATCGGCCAGACGCTCGTGCTCAAGTGGAACTCGGTGGAACTGAGCGGCCAGGATGATGGATTGGCGATCGACAACCTGAGCTTCTCGGCCGTGCCGGAGCCCTCGTCGTTCGCCCTGGCGGCCGTCGGACTCGTCGGCGCCGCGGGCATCGTCTGGCGCCGCCGCCGCAGCGCCTAAGCGCGTTCGTCCTTGCGAATGCTTCCAAACCCCGCTGCGGCCCACCTGGGTGGCAGCGGGGTTTTTCGTGACGCTTAGGGGCGTGGTCCGCGCTGCCAGCGGCGGTGCGGGGGGGCGGAATCCCGCCCGAGCCCTGCTCACCCGCTCGGCAGCAGCTCGCGCAGGTACTTTCCGGTTGAGTTGTCGGAAACCGCCGCGACGCTCTCGGGCGTGCCGGTCGCCAGAAGGTAGCCTCCCCGTTCACCCCCCTCGGGGCCGAGGTCGAGCAACCAGTCGGCCGATTTGATCACGTCAAGATTGTGCTCGATCACGATGACCGTGTTGCCGGCGTCCACGAGCCGCTGCAGCACCTCGAGCAGTTTCGAGATGTCGTGGACGTGCAGTCCGGTGGTGGGCTCGTCGAGCAGGTAGAGGGTCTGGCCCGTTGCGGTGCGGCCCAACTCGGCGGCCAGCTTGACGCGCTGCGCCTCGCCACCCGAGAGCGTCGTCGACGATTGTCCCAGCGCGACATAGCCCAGGCCGACCTGCTCGAGACAGGCGAGCATCCGCTGGATGGCCGAGAAGTTCTCGAAAAAGACCAGCGCGTCGTCGACCGGCAACTCCAAGACGTCGGCGATCGACTTGCCTCGATAACGCACTTCGAGCGTTTGCCGGTTGAATCGCTTTCCGCCGCATTCCGCGCAGGGGATCGTCAGGTCGGGCAGAAAGTTCATCTCGAGCTTGCGGAGACCCTGCCCCTGGCAGGCCTCGCACCGCCCGCCGGGGACGTTGAAGCTGAAGCGGCTCGCCTTGTAGCCGCGTAGCTTGGCTTCGCGCGCGCCGGCGAAGACCTTGCGAATCTCGTCGTACAGGCCGGTGTAGGTGGCCGGATTGCTCCGGGGCGAGCGGCCGATGGGGCTTTGGTCGATCCGCACCAGCCGGTCGATCTGGTTCACGCCGCGGAGGCTCGTATGTGGTCCCGGCTTGGGGCCGGCGCCGGTCAGCTTGCGCTCGACGGCCCGGGCGAACGTTTCGTTCAAGAGCGAGCTC
>JAEUIK010000599.1 GCA_016793185.1 Planctomycetaceae bacterium
CGCGATAGACGTTGCGCTCGACGCCGTTAGTGGCCCGCTCGGCCAGTTTTTCCAACGCCCGGGCACGCAGCGTGTGTGCCGGCGCGTGCTCATCCTCGGGCGCTGCCAGCACAATGTCGGTCAACTCCAGGACGAGCTGCCACTCTTCTTGGGCCAAGGCCTGATTCGCCCGGGCGACGAGGGGACCGACCCCGCCGGCCGCTTCAAGCACGGCCCGACGCGTCTTGGCGGTCGAACCCGGGTTGAGGTGGGCCGGATTCATGTCGTACCAGCCCGCGTACTGGCGATAGATGCCGTTGACGGCCCAATCGACGCGCCCGTACTCGGGCTGCAGATAGGGGAGCTTCGCCAGCTCGTCGGGCAGCTTGACAGTCGCCCGGACTTGTTCGAGCGTCAGCCCCAGATTGATTCCGCGCACGACCTGGTCGTGCACGCTGCGGATCGCGGCAGCGTAGTTCGTGAGGATCTCCTGGATCTTCTCCTTGCCCGTGATTGGTTCGCCGTGCGAGGGAACCAGGTACTCGGGTTCGAGCGCTCGCATCCGGTCGCAGGCTTCGGCCCACTCCAGGACGGGGCGATCAGGCTTCATGGGGCTCGCCAGCATGGGAAAGCTCCAATAGAAGAGATCGCCGCAGAACAACGTCTTCTGCTCCGGAAGCCAGACTACGGTATGGTCGTTGGTCTCGCCCGGCATGTGATAGAGCTCGAACTTGACGCTCCCCTCCTCCAAACGCAGTCGCTCGTCGAACGACATGTCGGGCAGGACATAACCCCGCACCAATTGCTGCGCTTCGCGCGCCAGCGAGATCCCCCGATCGCTATCGGGCAGATTCATTCCGAACTGAATGGCGTTCAGCCGCTGGTTGTATTCGATGAGCAGGCGGTAGCGGAGGATCTCGGGCTTGTGCAACTGCTGGGCGATGACGTGCGGCTTGTCGGCCATAAACGACGCGGTGCCGTTGATGTGATCGCCATGAAAGTGCGTATAGATCACGTACCGAATCGGCTTGTCGCTGACCTTGCGGAACTCTTCCAGAATTCGCTTGGCCACGGCCGGACTTTCGGTGGTGTCGATCACCACGACGCTGTCGTTCGTCTCCACGAACAGCACGTTGGCCAGGGCGTAGCCCGTCGCCGCATAAACGCGGTCGTTGACCTTCTGCAGCTTGGGCTCGTAGGTGCGGATGTCGGCCTGCACCCAGCCGGGCATCCCCGCGAGGCCGAGGGCAACGAGAACCCCCGACACGCCCCACCCCCCAAAAATCCCCCGGCTCGCGGTCCTGCGTTGCATGGTCCGTCCTCGCTCGTGCCCGCGGCTGTGGATGACTGCCCCGCTATCTGGATGCTAGGAAGGGAGCGCGGAGGTTGCAAGCGCAGTTCCTCCGGGGCACGCGGTGGCGTGCCAGCAACTCGGCGATTTGTGGGCGGGCGTTAGCGCCGACGCGCCGTACTGTGGGCCCACCAGCCCAGCGAAGCCAGTCCCACCAGCGCTAGCGCCAGCCCGCTGGGCTCGGGCACCGGTGTCAAGGTCATCGACAGATGGAGGCTGCTGGGCAGGTTCATCGAGTTGCCGCCCGCCCCGGGAATGTCGTTCAGGAGCAGAATGGTCTGCATGCCGACGACGAGTTGCCCTGACGAAACATAAGGTGTCAGCGAGGAAACGGCCTTCGACCCGACGAGGGGACCGCTGCCGGGGCCCGTGCCGTTGGCACCGAAGAAGGGGGATGCCGTGGTCCACCCTGGAGCACTGGGATCGTAGACGATCGCGATCGGCTCCATCGCGACAGAGCCGCCCGGGCCCGCGGCCCACGATCCGAATACCGAAATGTTTCCGCTGGTCGACCAGGTGAGATTCGACGGCAGCCCGAGTCCTGTGAACGTCTCCCACACGTTCAGGTAGACGTACTCGTTCGAGGGGAGCGGGCTCCCTTGATCCATCCAGAAATTGGTGAGCGTGACCGAGAGCTGAAAGGATCCGCCCCCGAGATTGGTGATCGACGAAACCGCGTCGCCGTACATCTGCACCGGGTTGCCGGCATTCGGGGCGTTCGACGGGTAGGCGAACGGAACCGTGATCGAAACGGTCCCTGAGCCAGGGGCGGCGAGGCCCGGCGCGCCGAAGTCGGCGGTGCCGGGATCGAAGATCCCGACCGGCGCGGGAAGCCCCATGTGATTCGTGCCGGCGGTTCCCCCCACCGCGGCGCTGATTTCGACCGCGGCCGCCGGCTGGGCAATGGCCACAACGAACGAACCGGCAAGTAACGCCGCCGTCAACGCCCGCGCGAATTTCCAACACGCCTTCATGAGCGACTCCTTAGCGACATGGACCAAGATGTGTGCACCCCCGACGACGCCGGCAGAGGAAAAGCCGGCGCAAAGATGCACTTCGTTTGTCACTCCGATTCGGCGCTGTCCAGCAAAATGCGCCTGCGAAGAACAACTGCAAGCGGCGCGTGTGGTTTACCACATCAGCGCGAAGCGCGCGGCGCTGTGCGACGAGGTACGGATCTGGCCGTGCGTTTCGCGGCGGCCGGGGGGCGCGTGGACTTGGAAGTGCGAAGCCGCGCGCCGGTGGCCGCCTCGTAGCCGGCGATGAACTTCTTGACCGGGACTCGACGGATGGCGGTCCCCACCACGTCGAGCGGCACCTGCGCAAGCGATTTGAAGCGGATGCAGGATTTGCCCATGTCGAGCTTGTAGCCTCGTTCGATCCACGCC
>JAEUIK010000657.1 GCA_016793185.1 Planctomycetaceae bacterium
CGTTGGGAACCAGTTCCCCATCACGATCCGCCCGCCCGGACGGGCCACGCGGACCAGCTCCTGGGCGACGTCGAAGGGCTTCGGGGCGAACATCGCGCCAAAGATGCTGATGACCAGGTCGAAGGCGCGATCCGGCACACCCTGCAGCTGGCAGGCGTCTCCCTCCTCGAACCGACAATTGGTCAGGGCCAGCTCCCGCGCGCGATGATTCCCCGCCTCGACCAGGTTCCTTGCGATATCGACTCCCAACACATCCGCGCCAAGTTGGGCGGCGGGCAAGGCGGTGGTTCCGTCGCCGCAGCCCACGTCCAGGACCTTGAGCCCCCGGGTGATGCCGAGGCTCTGGACGAGCGACTCGCCGCTCTCGCGCATGCTCTGCGCAATTCGAGTGAAATCGCCTTTCTCCCAGAGGGCCTTGTTCGGATTCATCGGGGGTCTCCTTGATTTCCAAAGAGTGTGCGGCTGGAGCGCCGGTTGGACCTCGCCCGTCATCCCTCTCGCGGCAACCACCGAGGCGAGTCCGCCCAGGGCGTCGTCGGCCCAGATGCCTGAGGCGAGTGCAGTGCCGCCAGGTCACTTCGCCGGCACAGCCTCGGGGAACCTCCAGGTGCCGTTGAGGAGTTCGGGGCGCGGGCGGTACAGGCGGACGACGTAGTTCCAGCCCGGCATGATCGGGATGTAGTTCGGCACGCTCGGGTCGCCGCCGAACTGGATCGTCACCGAGCCATCGGCGCTGGGCCGGGCGGTGACGTTGTTCACCGTATAGGCATTGCGGGCGTTCTTCTGAAAGTAACCATCCTTGTTGTACACGCTGACCGACCAGAAGCCGTCGACCGGCACGTCCTTGACCGTCAGCCGGTACACAGTCTGGCCGTCGTTGTGCTGCGGGACGGTCCCGGCGTAGAGGGCGGCGGTTGGAGGGTTGCCCCCCCAGCCGGCAGCCGTGCCGATCAAATGCTGGACCGGATCGACTTCTCCCTTCGGTCCGAACATCCGCGCCGAGTCGATGCCGCCGTTGGCGGCCGCCAGTCCCAGCAATGCCGCGCGGACCTTCTTCAGCGATTCCTGATCCCAGGCGGGGATCTCGAACTTGCCCTGCGCGGATTGATCGACCTGGATCGCATCCTGCAGCGCGTGGACGGCCTTTACGTCGGCCGGATCGTTGGGGTTCACGAACGTCCGGATGGCCAGGCAGACGTAGCGCGTACCAACCTGCTCCTGGGTCAGCGTATGCGTGCCGGGGGCATAAAAGACGTGCGGCGCGTAATGATCCTCGTCGATGATTTGCATCGCCAGGTAACGCTTGCCGGGGTCGGGGAGCGTGACGGTGACCGGCGCGGCTGCCAGGTCAAACACTCCAAACGAATAGAGGGTGTCGCGGTTCAGCCGGATCACCGTCTGGTTGTCGATCGAGGCCAGTTCGCGCTCGTGCTTGAACTTGCCGAATCCCCCTTCCTGCACGAATCGCGCGAAGTAGTTATCGGATTCGGCCCGGCGGAAGTTGTCCACCGTCACCCGCACGGGCTGGGCTTCGTCGGCGCAGGCGGCCGTCAAGCAGCTCACCGAGAGGAAAAGGGACGCTAACAGCAGCTTCGGGACTCGCACGATGTCATCCCCCGCTCGAGGACGTTTCGGAAACCGATGTCACGCTCAGCGCCAGGCTGGCGTGCCGCCGACCAGGATAACGCCCAGGCCGGCGATCTGCGAATGGGCGGAGGCGTTCACCCGGCGACGGTCGCGGGGGACGAGGGAGTTTGCCCGGTATTCAGTCAGCCGCGTCGAGGGGCGTACGGACCTCGTAGCGCGTCATGCCCTTGATCTTTTGGGGAAGCTCGGTGACTTTCGAGTCCTCCCGGCATTCGGCGATGGTTTTGCTATGGGGGATCCAGCGGCCGCTCTTGTAGATGAAGGTGGCCTTTTGGGCGTCCTCGAGCACGACGAGCGGCTCACCGTAGACCACCGGCGGCTTGCGCGGCGACGGTGCGAGCACGACGCGCTCGGCCGGCGCGCCCTTGCCGGGAGGGCGAGTTGGTCGTTTACCACTGTGGTGATTTCGTCGTTGACCCATAGCTATCCTTCTGGAGAGGTTCGTCAGCCCTAATCCCAATCACGATCAACAGCAACGGAGGAGGCTGACGGCTCCTCGGGCGCTGTTTTCCTCGGCCGCGCGCCAGCGCCGCGGCGCTCATCGCAACACTGAGTCTTGACGACGGCGAGCCAAGGAGCGTCGATCTCGTCTGAGCCACCTTCAAGACGCAGTGCCGACGAACGCTTCAGCCGTGCGAGCTTCCGGGGCGCTACGGAAGTGGGCCAGAATGGCGGCCTGCCAAGTAGGAAAGGCGAGTGCAGGGCAGGATTCGCGGGGAAACCAAGCTCGATGGTCGTCAGACCGACTACCTGGAATTTACCAGCGGCGAGTGATCTGAGCAGGCCCAATTCCCGCGAATTGTGCGGGCCGAGGCGCGCCGGCCTGCCGAGTGCTCGGCAGGGGTGTGTTGCATGTCGTGCCACACGCGTGCTTTGCGCAGGCGTCGCGCGATTAATCGGCCGCGAAAATTTATTTCGGCGCCCAACGGGGCAGGGGGGAGCGTGGGGGCCTGGGTTGCCCGGCTCGCGAGAGAAGATACAATAATTGCACGTGCGTTTTTTGAATCTTTGTGCTCGCGCCGGCCCAACCCGTGCCTCCGATCTCCGTCACGCGGCAACAGTTTCTCGCAGACCGTCAGGGGCGAACTTTCGCCGACGTGCTCAACGACCCGGAGCAGCCGTTCGATCAGGTCCTGGCCTTTTTCAGCGACGCCGATCGGCAGCGCCGGATGTAAGAATCCGAGGTGCATCACAATCGCCCGCCGCTGGCCGCCGTGGTGCGCGAGCTGGAGTCCATCGCAGCGATCGACCGATTTCTCGCGACGAAGCATCCGCGGCGCACCAAACGCTTGCGGCAAGCCGTGGGTGTGGTCGTGCGGATGATCATGGAGCGGCGCGGCTGGAAGAAGACCGGCAAGAAAGGCTCGTTGGGGGTGCGAGTAGCGCGCGAGGGACGCGCGGGCCAGCCCGGCGCTTATCACAATAC
>JAEUIK010000669.1 GCA_016793185.1 Planctomycetaceae bacterium
CGGCCACGGTTCGGCGTTTCCGGCAAACTGCTGCAGGCCGAAGTCCACGTCGGTCCGCTGGGGACGCAGCTCGGCAAGCTCCGCATTCACGACCGCGCGCGCGTGGCCGAAACCCAAACCGAACTCCCCACCGAGCGCCCCCTGCTCATTACTGGCGCCGACATCGACTTCGAGCAGACCCACCCCGACAACGGTGCCCTCGTGGTCACCGGCGATCCGGGGACCGGAGCGCCAGGGCACATCGAAGGGCGCGGCTTGACGCTCGAAGGGGGTGTCATTCGCATGGATCGCGGCCGCAACCAGCTCACGATCAACGGGCCGGGCCTGCTGCTGGTGCCGGTCGATCGGACCCTCGAGGGCCGGCCCGCGACCTCTCCCCAATCGCTGGCAGTGCGGTGGAAGGGGGGCTTGCTCTTCGACGGCTATCTCGCGCACTTCACCCAGCAAGTCGTCTGCGAGCTGGAACAGCATCGCCTGCGGACTGAGCAGCTCGACGTCACCTTTCAGGACCGCGTGAACTTTGCGAGCGCTCCGGGTCAGACCCGCCCTGAGCTGGGCGCCCTGGCTTGCCATGGCGCCGTCACCCTCGACGGCCGGATCGAGCGCGAGGGGAAGCTCATGTCGGTCGAGCAGATGCAGGCCTTCGATCTGACCTACGATCGCGCCTCGGGAGCCTTGCACGCCGCCGGGCCGGGCGAGATGAAGATGGTCCGCCGCGGCGGCATGCAACTGGGACCCACGGCGCCAGGGCAACAGCTCACCGGCGCGCCGCGACAACCGCAACAGGTGCGACGTGGACCGCCGACGCGTACGGTCGCCGCCGAGCGCGGCGCCGATGGCCTGCCTGGCGAGGAGCTCCCCCCGCCCGGCGCCGCACCGTTGTCGGCCGACGAGCAGCTCTCGTACATCCATGTGGCGTTCCCGCGCGAGCTGCGTGGCACTCTGTCGATGACGCCCGGCGACGTGAAACCCAATGTGGTGCAATTCAGCGAACGCGTCAAAACAACCTATGGCCCGGTTGACCGCTGGGACGCCCGCATCGACCCCGACGACATCGATCGGCAGCTCGTCGCCGGCGAATCGGCGCCGACGAGCGTGATCCTCATGAACAGCGATCTCTTGACCGTGACGCAGTTGCCGGCCGGAGCGGCCGGGCCGGCCGCGGTCGAGCTCGAAGCCTCGGGCACCGTGGACATCGAAGGCATCAACTTCCAGAGCCAGAACTTCTTTGCCCGGGCCGACCGCCTGACCTACACCGACGCGAAGGACTTGCTGATTCTGCAGGGCGACGGGCGCTCGCCGGCCGAACTGGCTCGCCAGGCCCCCTACGGGACGGCTTCGGGCCGCAAAATCTTCTTCTGGCCGCGCACCAATCGTTTCAAGGTCGAGGACGCGCAGTCGATCGACTTCAATCTGCCCGGCGGCAAGTGATTGGACTGCTTGCGGGCGCCGCGCCGGCTCACACGCGCAAGCGCTCGCGCTCGAGGCGCTCGACGATGAACTGCAGGGCCTGTTCGGCTTGCCGGTTGTAGTAGCCGAAGCCGTGGCCGCCGCCAAGCGTTTCGAGGTCGCAGTCGTGCGGAATGCCCAGCGCGGACAGCTTCATGCGGAGGCGCTCGCTGCTGGTGTGCCAGGGCTCGTCGGTCGGATCGCAACAAAAGAAGATGTTGCGCGGCCAATTGAGGGGATGCACGTGCAGGATGGCCGTGTCCTGGCGGGCTTGCTCCGGATCGCGATACATCTCCGGCAGCGTTTCGTCGCGGTCCCAGCGCAAGTGGTAATCGATGGCCGGCGACAACGCCGCGACGACGGGAAACAGGCTCGGGTGCTTGAACGCCAGTCGCAGCGCCCCCTGCCCTCCCATGCTGGTGCCCAAGAGCGCGATCCGGGGAGGTGTGCTTCCCCACCGCGTCGCGGCATAGGGGACGATCGCCTGCATCACATAGCGTTCGGCGGTGATCGCGGGGTCGAACTCGCTGCAGATGCGATCGGTCCACCAGCTGCGCCCCGTTCGCGGCGCGAGCACGCGCAGCCCATGCCGAGCGAAGGGCTGCTCGAAGGCTGGGTTGTCGACCAGTCGCTGCAGGTGGACGCCGTGCAGGTAGATCACGACGTAGCCCTGCTCACTCGGGGCGGCCGGCTCGAAGACATCGCAGACGTGACCTGCGACTTCGACCTCACTCCATCCGCCGCTTGGGCTGGGCATCACGGGAACTCCTCGGGGATCTGCGCCGCATGGAGTTTACTCATTGCGATCCCGCAGCGGCAGGGCCACGCGCTCCTGGGACCCGGGCGCACGGCTCCGGCTTGGGCTACCGGCCCGGCGTGACGCCCCGTAAAATAGCGCGCCACTGGGGAGCCGCCGTCGCCAGCGGCGGACGACTGCTCCGCCAGCGGGCCCGGCAACGTGATTCGAGGCGAGGGACGTTTTCTTGAGGATGTTGCTCAGCGAGGACGAGTTGCGTGCCGGGGTCGCCCGCATGGCCGACGAGATCACCGCGCACTACCGCGACCGCTCCTTGACGATCGTCGGCGTGCTGACCGGCAGCATCGTCTTGCTGGCCGATCTGATCCGCCGCCTCGACATGCCGCTGCGGCTGGCGCTGGTGCAAGCCCGCAGCTATCGCGGGCGCGCCACGACGCCGAGCAATCTCTCGCTCAACGCCGACATGCTGCTCGACGTCCGCGATCGCGACGTGCTGGTGGTGGACGATATTTTCGACACCGGGCGCACCCTGTTCGAGCTGGTGGCCCGGCTCGACGAACTGCAGGTCGCCAGCTTGCGCTCGGCCGTGCTGTTGCGCAAACAGGGCCGGCAACAGGTCGCCCGCGGTCCTGACTTCGTCGGCTTCGACATCCCCGACGAGTTTGTGGTCGGCTACGGCCTCGATTACGACGATATGTACCGCAATCTTCCCTACCTGGCCGTGCTCGAGGCGGCCGACATCGAGCAAGCGGGGCCGGCATGACGCTGCCGCGCGTCGTGCTGATCTCGCGCCGCTTCTGGCCGCTGTTTGGCGGCGCCGAGGTCGCGATGGCCGAACTGGCCGCCGGGCTGCGCGAGGCGGGGGTCGAGGTCACGTTGTTGGCCGCCCAATGGGAGCCGTCGTGGCCGCGGGAGGTGTCTCACCGCGGCGTGCGTGTGGTGCGCATTCCGCAACCGCACCTGCGGTTCTGGGGAACTTGGCGCTATCTGCGCGGCCTGCGGAGCTGGCTCCAAGCGCACCGCCAGGACTTCGACCTGGTCTACGTCTCGATGCTCAAGCACGACGCCTACGAGGCCGTCCGCCTCGGACGCGAGTTGAAGTTCCCCGTCATCGTGCGCGTCGGCGGCGCCGGTTTGACCGGCGACGTCCACTGGCAGCTCAGCGCCAACTTCGGTCGGCGGATCCGCAGCGGCTGCTACAAAGCGGACGCCTTCGTGGCGATCAGCGAGGCCATCGAGCGCGAGTTGATTGTCGCCGGGTACCCGCGCCAAAAACTGCACCGGATTCCCAATGCGGTTCGCGTTCCGCCGGAACGAACTCGGTCACAGCGCGACGAAGCCCGCGCGGCGCTGGGCGAGGCGCATCCGCTGTTGGCCCTTGCGCAGCCGGCTCCGGTGGCGGTCTACTCCGGTCGGTTGCACGCCGGCAAGGGTCTCGACACCTTGATTGAGGCCTGGCAGCTCGTGGCGGCCCGGCGTCCCGATGCGCGCCTCTGGCTCGTGGGAGACGGGCCCGAGCGGGCGGCCCTCTGGCGGCAGATCGACGCCGCCGGGCTCGACGGGCGTGTCGTGCTGGCCGGGGCTTTCGACAGCGTCGATGACTTCCTGGCCGCCGCGGATCTGTTCATCCTCCCCTCGCTCGAAGAGGGGATGTCGCGATCCCTGCTCGAAGCCATGGCCGCCGGCCTGCCGGTTATTGCCAGCGACATTCCCGGCAACCGGGCGATCGTCGATGACGAGACTCACGGCTTGCTGGTGCCGACCCGCGATCCGCAGGCGATTGCGCGGGCCGCGGACCGCCTCTGGAATGACCCGGAGTTGGCCAGCCGGCTGGGGGCTGCGGCGCGGGCGCGCGTCGAGCGGGAGTTTTCGATCCCCGCGCTCGTCCGCCGGCATCTGGAGCTCTTCGAGCGGCTGCTCGGCGAACGCGCTGCCGCGGCGCAGCGCCACGCCTTGAGTTAGACTGTCGGTAGAGCCCGTCCGGTTCGTCTTCAGGTTGATGTTGCCGATGCACCGTATTCTGCACGTGATTCCCTCGCTCGATCGCTCCGGCGCCGAGAAGCAATTGACGCTGCTGGCCGCCGGGCTGCCGCGCACCGAGTTCGAGGTTCACGTGGCGGCGCTCACGCGCGGGGGGCCGCTCGAGGCCGAGTTGCGGAACGCCGGCATCCCCGTCACCGTGATCGGCAAACGCTGGAAGCTCGACCCCGCGGCATTCGCGCGCCTCGAGCGCCACATTCGGGCCGTGGCCCCCGACCTGGTTCATACCTGGCTCTTCGCCGCCAACAGCTACGGCCGGCTGGCCGCGCTCCGCGCAGGCGTGGGGCACCTGGTGGCTGCCGAGCGGTGCGTCGATCAATGGAAAAGCTGGCACGAGTTCGCGGTCGATCGCTGGCTGGCCAAGCGGACCGACCGAATCGTCGTCAACAGCCCGGCCATCAGCGAGTTCTGCGTCCGGCATGGGCTTCCCGCCGAGAAGTTCACCGTCATTCCCAACGGCGTATCCCCCCTGCCGCCTGATTCCACTTCGCGGGTCGAACTGTTGCGCGAGCTCGGCCTGCCGCGCGATGCGCGCCTGATCGGGACGATTGGCCGGCTCTGGCCGCAGAAGCGGATGAAGGATCTGATTTGGGCGACGGACCTGGTCAAGGTGGTGCGCGACGACGTGCATCTGCTGATCGTCGGCCACGGCCCGCAGCGGGCGCAACTCGAGCGCTATCGCCGACTGGTGCACATCGACGACAAGGTGCACTTTCTCGGCCATCGCAGCGACGTGCCACGGCTGCTGCCGCATTTCGACGTGCTGGCGCTCGCCAGCGGCTACGAAGGACTGCCGAATGTGGTGATGGAGGCGCTGATCACCGGCGTGCCGGTCGTGGCGACCGACATTCCCGGCAGCCGGGAGCTGGTCGTTCCCGGTGAGAACGGCTACCTGGTCGGAGTCGGCGATCGGGCCGGTTTCGCCAGGTATTGCCTGAAGATCATCGAAGATCCCGAGCTGCGGTCGCGGCTCGGAGCGGCGGGCCGGCGGCGCATGCTCGACGAATTCAGCGTCGCGCGCATGGTCGAGCGCCACGCCGCTCTGTATCGTGAATTGTTAGGTGGCTGACGGTGCCGAGGATGCGTTCCCCGGCAGATCGCGAAGACTTGGCCGCCGCGGCGGGCCGGAGTTCGCAACGGTAACGCGATGCCCGCGTGCGCGGGGATCTGCGTGAGCGGCGCGGAAGATGGTTCGCGCCGGCGTCCGGCCTTGAGATTGACCACGACCGGCAGGTCGAGCGAGCGCGTGCATGTGTGGAATAACGGGCGCAGTCTGGACCTCGGCGGCAAGCGCGATCGAGCCCGAGGTGCTCGCGCGGATGACCGACGTCCTGACGCACCGGGGCCCCGATGGGCGGGGCGTCTACACATCGTGCGTCCAGCAACTCTCGCCGGCGACGGGCTCCGTGCGCGTGGCGCTGGGGCATCGGCGCCTCTCGATCATCGACCGCGTCGGCGGCGCACAGCCGTTGGCGAACGAGGATGAGACCGTCTGGATCGTCTTCAACGGCGAGATTTACAACTTCCAGGAGCTGCGCCATCGCCTGGAAGGCGCCGGCCACACCTTTCGCGGCCACTCGGATACCGAGGTGCTCGTCCATCTCTACGAGGACGAAGGACTCGATTTCCTCCGGCACCTCAACGGGATGTTCGCGCTGGCCATCTGGGACGAGAAGCGCCGCCAGTTGGTGCTGGCGCGCGACCGGCTGGGGAAGAAGCCGCTCATTTATCGCCGCGAACCCGACCGGTTGTTGTTCGCCAGCGAGCTGAAGAGCCTGTTGCAGGTGCCGGGCCTGCCGCGCGACATCGACCCGGCCGCGCTCGACAGTTATCTGACGTACCAGTACGTGCCGCATCCGCAGATGATCTTTCGCGGTTACCACAAGCTGCCGCCGGCGCATTACGCCGTGTGGCGCGATGGGCAGCTGCAGGTCGGCTGCTACTGGCAGCCCGATTTTCGCCGCGAAGTCGCGCGGCCGCGGCGCGAGTACCTGGCCGAGCTCCAGGAACTGCTCACCAGCGCCGTCGAACTGCGCCTGCAAAGCGACGTGCCGCTGGGAGCCTTTCTCTCGGGCGGGATCGATTCGTCCATCGTCGTGGCCTTGATGCAAAAGCTGCGGCGCGAACCGGTCAAGACCTTCTCGATCGGCTTTCCGGTCGCGGAGTACGACGAGACCCACTACGCCCGCGAGGTTGCCCGGCACATCGGGACCGACCACCACGAGTTCCAGGTCGAGCCGGATGGCGTCGAGGTGCTGGACCGGCTGGTCTGGTACTACGACGAGCCGTTTGCCGACAGTTCGGCGATTCCGACCTACTACGTCTCGCAGCTGACGCGGGCGCAAGTCACCGTGGCCCTGACCGGCGACGGCGGCGACGAGCTTTTTGCCGGCTACGCGCGCTATCGAGCGGCGCAAATCGGCGGCTGGTTCGATCGCCTGCCGAGCGCGGTCCGGAATGTCATCGCGGCCGAGGTCTGGCAGAAGATCCCGAACAATCCCGAGCGGCGCACGCTGCTGCGCCGCTATAAGCGGTTGATCGGAGCGCTACGCCAATCTCCCGAGCGGCGCTACCTGGAGTGGGTCGGCATCTTCGGCGAGGCCAGCCGTGCCGAGCTGTACCACGAGGATTTCTTGAGTCGGCTCGACCGCGATCCGGGCGAGTTCCTGTTCGCGGCGTTCGCTCGGGCGCAGGGACGCGATGCCGTGACCCGGGCGAGCCTGGCGGACCTGGTGACCTACTTGCCCTGCGACTTGTTGACGAAGGTCGATATCGCCTCGATGGCCCACGGCCTCGAATGTCGGCAGCCATTCTTGGACTATCGCGTGGTCGAGCTGGCGGCCGCGATGCCGATCGAATTGAAACTGCGCGGAGCGCGGGGCAAGCGGATCCTGATCGAGGCGTTTGGCGAGCTGCTCCCGCCGGCGATCTTGCGGCGCCGCAAGATGGGGTTTGGGGTACCGCTCGAGCATTGGTTTCGCCGCGAGCTGCGCGCGTTCACGCGCGACGTGCTGCTGTCGTCCCGCTGTCTCGACCGGGGTTACTTCCGTCCCGCCGCGGTGACGCGCCTGGTCGACGAACACCAGGCCGGGCGCTTCGATCACAGCGCCAAACTCTGGGCACTTCTGGTGCTGGAGCTGTGGCAGCGCGAATGGGTCGATCGCTGAGAACCGCCACGCGCGCGTCTCCGAGTCCCACTAGCTGGTAGGAGTCTGAGGCGTGAACTCATATCGGTCCGGTGTGCGGAGCACTGCGTATCTGCGAGCAGGTACTTTTCCGAAACGATAGGGCAGTGGTCCCATCACGTGACTGTAGAACGACGCGCCCGCGTCCATCGAGTTGGTGGATAGCCAGGATGGCACCGGCGCGTCGAGCACGCCGATGAACTGCCAAGTACTGGGAATCAGGTTGACCGCGGGATTGTCGTTTTGGACGACGACAACGTCCTGTGGCTCAATGACACTACCATGATAGTCGATACAGTAGGCCCCTTGCTCGTCCAGGTAATACTGGAAGCCCCAGTGCCCCTCGAACCACAAGGTGTGCTTGCCCGTTGGGCTCACGTAGGTTGCCGCCAACTTGAGCGCCGATTCTTTTTCAGTCGCCGCAGTGCGGCAATCAGACCAGCAGAGCAAAAGAGATAGCGCGAGGCCCAGTCCCAGAGAGGTCAGCGGTCGCCAGTTTGGCCAAGTCAACAGCGAGGGCTCGGTATTCCGGGCGTCGAGTTTTCGGGCAATCAGCAGCGCAACGACGGGAGCCAACGGGAGCACCGTGCGGCCGTTGATCGTCCAGTTGAGCCACGCTACGAAAACGAAGGTTCCCGCAATCCAAGCGCTCAGAAGCAGCGACTCTGCATCGCGCCGGCGCACCAGGTCGTTGAGCATCAGCAGCAGGGCCTGGATCCCGATCGCGGCGAAAACAGTCAGGTGGATTACAAGATTCCATTGAACGCCGTCTGGCGATTTCAGCGACTCACTGCCGTAGGTTCCGATGCCAATCAATATCGCTCCCAGCAGCACAGTGCCGATGGCGAACCCAAGAGTGGTGCGCCAATTCCAAAGCCAAGGCGTCCAGAAAGCAAGCGATGCAACTCCAGCGCCAGCATACACCAGCGCAAAATGCGCTCGATTCCACCAGGCAGATTGTTGTTCCGTGGTTGCGATCGTCGCAAAGTTAGCCGCGTCCCAGATCAAGAAGCGGTCGTACATGCGGTGACTGTGCCATTCGAAGACCGCCAGCATTCCAATCGGTATCAAGAGCCACAGCGCCCACAAACCGAGTCTGCGTTGCCGCGCACAACCATACAAGAGGACGAGCGGTAGCAGCGCAATACCGAAATACTTCGCCAGGCCGCAGAATCCGATCAAGAGACTCCCCAGTGCCATCGACCAGTACTCGTCTCGGTCGAATCCGCGGAGCCACAAGGCTAGCGACCAGACCCAGAGAGCGAGCATGGTGATGTCGCACATCAAGGTGATGCTGCAGAGCAGGAACACCGGCGAACAAAGCAATGCGGCGGCTGCCAAGAGCGGCCGGTGACTCACGCGCCGTGCAAGTTCGTAGGTGCCCAAGATCGTGGCAACTGCCGGTACCATCATCGCTACGTGCAGGGGCACTTCGCGAAACCCAACCACGCCGGCAATTGCCGCCAGATAGTAGCTGACCAGCGGCGGGTTCATGACGACATCGACGAAACGGTCAGTCGTGCCCCCCCAATTCGCCGTGCCGCCATAAAAGTCGGCGGGAGTTGACAAAATTCGCTTCGCGCTCCAAAGAAACAACGTGTCGTCGACAAAAACGGCACGATTCACCCAGGGAAGCAAGCAGGCGATCGTCGCGGTCGCTAAGAGCACTCGGGGATACCGCATCGCGATTGCCGCCTCGTTGGCGATTTGAGAACTCCGGAACAACTCAGGTTCCGCGAGCGGCCAGTGATTATCAGCACCTCCGGGGGTAGGTGCAAGGTAAGCCATAAACCGAGGCAGATGACGTCGACCGCGGCGGTTTCGCGACTCCGCTCTTCAGACAACGCGACCTTGCCGGTAGAATGCCGAGTGTCATCCCGGCAAGTCATCGAGGGCAGGGAGCGATCGATTATGGAAAACGTGCTAGCGGTGATCCTGGCCGGGGGCAAAGGCTCTCGTTTGGAACCTCTGACCCGCGATCGGGCCAAGCCGGCCGTCCCCTTCGGCGGCGCCTACCGGATCATCGACTTCACGCTCTCCAACTGCCTCAACAGCCGCATCCGCAAGATGCTGGTGCTGACGCAGTACAAGGCGATGAGCCTCGACCGGCACATCAATCTCGGCTGGCGACACTTCCTCTGCCGCGAGCTCGGGGAGTTCATCGACATCGTCCCCCCCCAGCAGCGCATCGACGAACACTGGTACCAGGGAACCGCCGACGCCGTTTACCAGAACATCTACACGATCGAGAAGGAGCGCCCCGAGCACGTCGTGATCCTGGCCGGCGACCACATCTACAAGATGGACTACCTGCGGCTGGTCGAGTACCACAAGGAACGCCGCGCCGACATGACAATCGCCGCCCTGCGGGTGAGCCTCAACGAAGCCCGCGAGTTCGGCGTGATGCAGGTCGACACCGAGAATCGCGTGATCGGCTTTCAGGAAAAGCCGCAGCAGCCGCGGCACATTCCCGGCGACCCACATCGGGCGATGGCCTCGATGGGAATCTACGTCTTCTCGGCCCGGTTCCTCTTCGAGCAGCTCTGCATCGACGCCACGCGCCCCGGCAGTGCCCACGATTTCGGGCGGAACATCGTGCCGTCGATCATCGACACCCACCGGGTGTGCGCCTTCCCCTTCCGCGACGAGAATCGCAAGTCCGACGCCTATTGGCGCGACGTGGGGACGCTCGACGCCTACTACGAGGCCAACATGGATCTCGTCTCGGTCGATCCCCTGCTCAATCTCTACGACGATCGGTGGCCCATCCGGACGTTCCACCCCAATCTTCCTCCGCCGAAATTCGTCTTTGCCGAGGAAGGCCCCACCGGCCGCCGCGGCCAGGCCCTCGATAGCATCGTCTGCCAGGGCTCGATCCTTTCCGGCGGCCGGGTGAATCGCTCGATCATTGGCGCCAACGCCCGAATCAACAGCTATGCCCAGGTCGAGGATTCGATCCTCTTCGATCACGTCGACATCGGCCGGCATACGAAGATCCGCCGGGCGATCATCGACAAGGGGGTCCACATTCCCCCGAATATCGAGATCGGTTACGACCAGGACCTCGATCGAGCCCGCGGCTTTACCATCAGCGAAGGGGGTATCACCGTCATCGCCAAGGCCGACGGCGTCGAGCACTTCGTCGATAGCGAGCAATTCGCCCACTGACGCCCGGCGGGCGGCGCTGGGTGTTGAGGCAGCCGGGGGGACGAAGTCGCAGCGGTTTGTCCGAGCAGGGCGCGGCTTACGAGGCGCGTTCGGCGTCCGCGACGAGGCGCAGCTTCGGCGTGCGAAACTTCAGCCCGTGGATCGGGCCGTGCCGGCGGCGGATCTCGCCCAGCTCCCACCGCAGGAAGGCGTGTCCCGCCAGGTCGGGACGCGCGGCCAGCCAGCGGCGGGCCAAAACGGCCATCTCGCGGTCGTAGCCGTCGCGCGAATGGCTGTGCGCGTAGCACCTCCCCGCGAATCGCCGCAGGTCGCCATCGAACGCGGGGCTGATATGCCAGAGCTCGTGGAGCGTGGTGACAAGCCGCTCCTCGAGCGGAGTTTCGAGAAACCGCGGCAGGTAGAAGCTCAGGAGATACAGCATCTCGCGCCCCGCTTCGTCGCGGATCGAATCGATGCGCCAGGGGCGACCCCGGCGAACCGTCACCCGGCTGCCAGCCGCGAACCGCAGCGGCGTGAGCGTCGCCTGCACGCCAGACATGCCGCGCCGGCGCGCCTGGCGAAAGCCGATCGCGACGCGCGACAGATCGATATGGGCGAGCTCGGGCAGGTCGGCGACGAGCGACTGGCAGACGTGCCGCATGGCGGCGGTGAAATCGAAGCCCGAGACCGTCGGTTCACGTCCCTGTGATGACGACGACATGCGGCGTCCTCGAGCAGTCCACCGGCGACGGTTGCCGCCCTCGAAGGTGCGGCGGGCGCTTGGCCGTGCGAGCAGGCAGCGCCCCGCGCCCAGCCCCGCGGAGCTGAGCTTACTTGGCAGCCGCTTCCTCGAACTTCGGCGCGGGACCGCGCTGGACGGCGCGGTCGCGGACCCCGACGAATTCGAGAATCGCGCGCGTCCCGGCGTCCCCCAGGCGGGGCTTGGCGAGCCGCATGATGCGGGTGTAGCCGCCCGGGCGATCCGCGAACCGGACGGCAATGTCGTCGAAGAGGATCCGCACGGCTTGCTTGTTGCCGAGCAACTGCAGGGCCCGGCGGCGAGCGGCGACGGCCGGCGCCACCGCGGTTACCCATTGGGCGTAGCGCGGGCTCTTCTTCCAGCTCTTCCAGGCGTCGGTGCCGCGTTCGGCATCGCTGGCGAATTGCCGGGCCGCCTCGGTGTGCTGGAGCGAGCGGCGGGCGATGGTGATGCAGCGCTCAACCACGGGGCGAACTTCCTTCGCCTTCTCGAGCGTGGTGATGATCCGCCCCTTCACCTTGGGGGCGTTGTCTTCGCCTTCGGCATCGCGCTCGCTGAGGAAGAGCGCCGCTGCCAGGTTGCGCAACAGGGCCCGCTGATGACTGGGGGCCCGGCCGAGAGTGCGGCCTTTTCGTCGATGTCGCATGGTCGTATCCGCCGCTGATTGATGATCGTCGTGGTCTGGGTCGTTGTTCTTAGAAACGGCTGCCGGCCGGGAGCCGCATGCCGAGCCGCAGGCCCAACTCGGTGAGCTTCTCGCGGACTTCGTTGAGCGTGGTTTCGCCGAAGTTGCGGACTTCGAGCAATTGATCTTCGCTGCGCTGCACCAGGTCGCGGACGGTATTGATGTTTTCCGACTCGAGGCAGTTGGTGGCCCGCACCGAGAGGTTCAACTCGGCGAGGCTCATGCCCAGCTTGGCCTCAATGGCGGCATCCGAGCCGCCGCCGGCCAGGCGGCGCGATTCGGCGTGCACCGTGGCGCCCAACTCGTTGTACTGCACGAACGGGTTGAGGTGCTTCCGCATGATCTTGGCGGCCTCGACCAGGGCCATTTCGGGCCCGACGGTGCCGTTGGTCCAGATCTCGAGCGTCAGCTTGTCGTAGTTCGTCTTCTGGCCGACGCGGGTTTCCTCGATTTCGTACCGGACGCGGACGACCGGGCTGTAGACCGCGTCGACCGGGATGATGCCGATTTCCTGCACGTTGGGGCTGTGCTCGGTGGCCGCCACGTAGCCGCGGCCGTTCTCGACGACCATCTCGACGACGAACGGGACGTCGGCCGTAAGGGTGGCGATGACGTGGTTCTTGTTGATCACCTCGACGCTGTCGTCGGTCTTCACGTCGGCGCCGGTGATCAGCCCTTTGGTGTTCTTCTCGATCCGGATGACCTTGGTGCTGTCGCTGTGGTTCTTGACGATCAGGCTCTTCACGTTGAGGACGATATCGGTCATGTCCTCGACCACGCCGGGGAGCGTGGTGAATTCGTGCTGCGCGCCGTGGACCTTGATCTGCGTGATGGAGCTGCCTTCGAGGCTCGACAGCAGCACGCGGCGGAGGCTGTTGCCCACCGTGGCGCCAAATCCGCGCTCGAAGGGCTCGGCCACGAACTTGCCGTAGGTGCCAGTGAGCGATTCACGCTCGCAGGTAACGTGACTCGGCAGCTCAAAACCGCGCCATCGGATACGCATATGCCAGACTCCGTCAAAAATCCCACACGAAAAATTTCAGCCGCCAGCCGCCGGACTACTTCGAGCACAACTCCACGATCAACTGCGTCTGCACCGGCAGCGACGCGTCGAACGCCTCGGGCAACCGGGTGACGACTCCCTCCGGCATCGCGCCGTCGACGCGGGAGAGGAAATCCGGAACCGCCCGCTGGTTGTCGGCCAGATTGGTTCGGAGGAGCTGCAGGCTCTTGACCCGGTTCTTGATGCGGATCACGTCTCCCGCCTTGGTGAGGTAGCTGGGGATGTCGACGCGCCGGCCGTTGACGGTCACATGCCCGTGGTTGACCATCTGTCGGGCCTGGGCCCGGCTGAGGCCGAAGCCGAGGCGATGCACGACGTTGTCGAGCCGGCGTTCGAGCAGGGTCAGGAGGCGGTCGCCGGTGTTGCCCTTGCTCCGCGCGGCCATCGCGTAGTAGGTGCGGAACTGGCGCTCGAGCACGCCGTAGTAATGCTTGAGCTTCTGCTTTTCGCGCAAATGCGTGCCGTAATCGGTTTGCTTGCCGCGGCGCGGGGGTTGTTGCCCCGGGGGCGTATTGCGGCGCTCGATCGCGCATTTCGGGGTGTCGCAGCGCGTTCCTTTGAGGAACAGCTTCATTCCCTCGCGGCGGCAAAGCCGGCAGACAGGTCCAGTCGTACGTGCCATTTCAACTCGCTTCGGACAATCGGGAGATCGTGTGGTGGGTAGTTGTCAGTTGTCTGTAGTTCGAGGAGCGATGCCGACTCGCAGGCCGGCAAGCGGGCCCCTGGGTTTACACCCGGCGCTTCTTGCGGGGGCGGCAGCCGTTGTGCGGCAGCGGCGTCACATCCTCGATCATTTTGATGTTCATGCCCGCGGCCTGCAGGGCCGTGATCGCGCTCTCGCGACCGCTGCCGGGGCCCTTGACCCGAACTTCGAGATCCTTGACGCCGAACTTGGAGGCCTTTTCGGCGGCTTGCTGGGCGGCGCACTGGCCAGCGAACGGCGTGCTCTTGCGGCTCCCCTTGAAGCCCGTCGTGCCGGCGCTCGCCCAACACAGGGTGTCTCCCTTGGTGTCGGTGATGGTGACGGTCGTGTTGTTGAACGTCGCCTTGATGTGGGCGATGCCCATCGTGACGTTCCGCCGCACCTTGCGTCGCTTCGATTTGGCCACTGTTCGACACTCCTCGGACGTTGAATTGCTCGGGTATCTGTGCTGGTTCGGTTTCGTGCGGGTTGGGTGCTGGGGGGAGGACTCGCCCGCGTTTAGCGGAGGTCCTTCACGCCCTTCTTGCCGGCGACCGTCTTCTTCGGCCCCTTGCGGGTCCGCGCGTTGGTGCGGGTCCGTTGCCCACGCACCGGCAGGCCGCGGCGATGACGCAGGCCGCGGTAGCAGGCGATGTCGCGGAGTCGGGCGATGTTCTGCGCCACCTGACGGCGGAGCTGACCCTCGACCGTGTAGTCCTTGTCGAGCAGCGCGGCGATCCGGGCCAGCTCGTCTTCGGCCAGCTCGCGGGCTTTGCCCAGCGGATTCACACCCGCCTTGTGGCACAGCTCGCGGGCGATCTTGGGGCCGACCCCGTAGAGGTAAGTCAGCGAGATCACCGTGGTGCGATCATTCGGAATATCGACGCCCAACAAACGAGGCATGCTTGCTTCTCCACAAGGCGATCGACGAACGGGTCGATCGCCAACTTGTCTTCTGTCTGCTTGTACCGACTGTCGTGTTTCGTCACGCGTTGCGGGTCGTTGGCAACTCGCCGTGGCGGGGCGACCTTTGCCAACGCTCGAGGTTCGCGATGCGGCAGGCGAGGCGTCCGGTTCGACGGGCCGCGTCGCGGATCGCAGCTCCCCTCGGCCCCCCCCTGCTCCACCGACCCGACGGAGTCCTGCGCCGTCCTATCTACTACGGAACTTGGACGCGCGGCCCGGCGAAGACATCGGCAGCCAGGCCCCACACGGCCGGCGCGAGTCTCCCTGGCGCGCGCCCCAATTCACCCCTGACGTTGCTTGTGTCGCGGGTTATCGCAAACGACAAACACCACGCCGCGGCGGCGGACGATCTTGCACTTCTCACAAATGCGGCGGATGCTGGCGCGCACTTTCATTTTCGTGGCCTGACACGTTGACGCTGTCGCTCTGGTCGAAAGCGCTTGAGTATAAGCCTTTACCCGCCGACCTGGCAAGGTACCCAAAGGCGGCAAAACTACCTCGGCCCGCCCCTGGCGGAGCCGGCCCTCCACGGACTCTTATTCCCCCGGCCCCGGCGGCCCGGTCAGGACCAACGGCCCCGTCTCGGTGATCGCCACGGTGTGCTCGAAATGGGCACTCGCCTTCCCATCCTGGGTGACCTGCGTCCAGTGGTCGTTCAGCCCCCGAACCTTTTTGGTCCCGATGTTGACCATCGGCTCGACGGCGATCACCAGACCAGGCTCGAGGCGGAAGTCTCCCGTCCGCTGCCATTGGCCGGTGACGCAGTTCGGAACCTGGGGGTCCTCATGCATCTCACGGCCGATCCCATGCCCGACGAAGCACTCGACGACCGAAAAGCCGGCGTTGCGGACGAAGGTCTCCATCTGCCGGGCGACTTCGCTCCAGTACTGGCACTTTCCCATTTCGCGGATCGCCAGTTCGAGGGTGCCGCTGGTGACATCGAGCAGCTTTTGCGCCTCGGGCGAGATCCGGCCGACGGGGTGCGT
>JAEUIK010000717.1 GCA_016793185.1 Planctomycetaceae bacterium
CCGGAAGACGCCGTGCAGGAATGTCTGCTGCGGCTGATGCGTGAGCAACCTCTGCCGGACCGTCCCGTCGCCTGGATGTACCGCGCGGTTCGCCGGCGGGCGTTGACGGCAGCCCGCTCGGCGCAGCGCCGACGAAGCCACGAACAGGCGGCCAGCCGGAACCATGAATGGTTCGAGGCGTCGCTGGCTGACGTGGTCGACGCCAAGGCCGCGGCGGCCGCGGTGGCCCAGCTGCCGAGCGAAGAACGCGAGATTGTGATTCTGAAATTGTGGGGCGGGATGAGCTTTGCGGAAGTCGGGGACCTGGTGGGTTGTTCGGCCAGTGCAGCGCATCGCCGTTTTGGCGCCGCGCTCAACCGGCTGCGAATCGCAATGGGTGAAACATGTCCGAACTCGATCCTCTCGCGGCCGATCTCGAGGAGTTCGCCGCCGCGCTAAAGCAGCTTCGGCCGGCCGCCAGCCGGATCGATCGCGATCGCCTGATGTTCGAACTCGGCCGGCAATCGGTAAGTGCGAGCACGGGACGCTGGAGGTTGATTTGGCCCGCTGCGACGGCGGCGCTCCTGATGCTCTCAGCCTGGTTGGGACTACAGGCAGCGCGTCCCGGGCCGCAGGAACCGATGGCCACGCAGACCCCGAGTCCGCCACCAGCGGTCGCGGCTCCGGAGCCTCCGCCCGAGGCGCCCGCGCCAACAGGGGGTATCGCACCACGCCGCCTGGCACGCATCGATCTCGACTGGCCGGGAGTCGACGGTGTCTGGCAGGTGCGAGGGATCCATGAGGTCGCCGTCGATTGGTCGCCGGAGTCTGACGCGGCGGATCAATCAGGCCCGCGACCAGCGCCGCCTGCGCTCAGGGCAGGTGACCATGATGCCTGGCTCGATCCCCCGCTGCGGCCGGCACCCATCCGCAAAGATTCAACTCACAAGGAATCGGCATGAAACGGTTACTCGCTGCTCTGGCACTTCTCTCGACTCTCGGCGGTTCTGCGGCGGCGTACGGCGATGAGCCACGCGTCGTGAAGCTGGCGATTACGCCCGCCGCTCGCCCGGTACCGGCATTGCGTTACCGGCTCTATCCTGCCGCACGCGAATTGCGCGACGGCAACGCGGCTGGCCTGTACTATCGAGCCATTCTGTTGTTGACGACGCGCGGCAAACCCGACGAGCGACGCGCGTCTCAAGATCGGGTCAGCGAGCTAATGCAGTTGCCGGCCGAGCAGTTCCCGCGCGACGAAGCGCGCAAATTGCTCGCCCAATACGATTCGATGCTCAACGAGATCGATCACGCCACAAATCGCCGAACCGCTCAGTGGGATATTCCCCTGTACGAAGACGGGGTGAGCACGTTGCTGATGGAGGTGCAGGAAGTCCGCGGGATCGCCCGCGTCCTGGCGCTGCAAGCGCGGCTGGCGGTCGTCGAGGAAGACTTTCCGCAGGCGCTCGCCTCGATTCGAGCGATGTTGGTGATGGCTCATCACGTTGGCGAATCGGGAACACTGGTGAGTTCGCTGGTGGGCGTGGCGATCGCCGGCCTGGCCCACGAGCAAATCGAGTTCCTGTCCACGCGGCCGAATTCGCCGAATCTTTATTGGGCCTTGACTGCATTGCCGGAACCGTTGGTGTCCGCCCCGCGGGGATTCGAGTCGGAGCAGGCCTGGCTCGAAGGGTCGCTGCCGTATCTCGATGTGCTGGAGAAAGGAATACTCTCCCAAGAGCAGGCAGCGCAACTCACCACGGCCCTTGGGGAGCTGGTATCGCAATCGAGCGACGGGACGGTGCTGAACGGTTCCCCTTGGGAACTCGATCAGTCAAGTGTCTTGGTGTTGCCCGCCCTGTCGAGCTACGCCGAGTGCAAGCGGCAGTTGATCGAGAGGGGGCTTTCGTCCGAGCGCGCGGAGGCGATGCCGGTGGTGCAGGTGCTGGCGCTTCGCTGGGTGCAGGACTTCCGAGACCGGCTGGATGAACAGATTGCTTTTACCGGCCGTCCCTATGCCGAAGTGGCCGAAACGCTGGCGAGGCTGCATCAAGAGCAGGCCGAAACGACGGACAACCCCGAGCGATTCCTCTCGGGAATGCTGTTGCCCGCCGTCAACGCGGCGAACGTCGCGTTTGCGCGGCTCGCACAGCGAATCGCGCTCATGCGCGTGATCGAAGCCGTCCGGCTCTACGCGGCCGACCACCACGGCCGCTTGCCCGCGCAGCTCACCGACATTCATGCTGTGCCGATACCCAACGATCCCGGTACCGGCGCGCCTTTCAAGTACGAGCTCAAGGACAACGTCGGGATTCTCTTGCCGCAGCGGTTTGTCGAATCTCTCCGCTTCGAATTGACAGTCGCCAAGTAGCTTCGGGCTCGGGTTGTTCTCAGTAAGCCGCGCTCCTCTCTGAAAACGTTGAATGCCGAAGGGATTTGCCATGCGTCGCCATGCCGTGCGCCTATTGTCGTCGTTCAGTCTCGCGATGGTTTCGATCGCCAGTGCCGAAGAGCCGACCGATGTCGAATTGTTGCAGCGCGCGATGGGATCGCGGGCGATCGCTTTTGCCCGCATCGACCTGGCCAAAGTCGAAACCGGCCAACTCGTCATCCCGATGGCCGTTGGACGTATCCTGTTCAAGAACCCGCCTACGGCCGACCCAGCCATGATCGTGGCTGCGGCCCGATCGCTGCATGGGGCCGGGCCGCGCTACGCCTATGTCGTGCTGGCCTCGCCCGCCAAGGTTGGATTCTGGCCGGATCAACTCACCGTCGTACCCGCGCCGGATGACGCGGCTGCAGAACGCATCGAACAGGCGCTGCAGCAACTAGTCACCGCCCATGAGGCGACGGCGCTCAAGGTCCGGCGCCTCGCGGGCGGAGTCGCGGTCGGTGGTCCGACCGCACAGGGATGGAGCGACGCGGATCGTCCCGACCAGGGACGCGAGATTGCCGCGGCGCTGGCCGCCGCCGGCGACGCCCCGCTGGTCATGGCACTCGTCCCTTCGTCCGATCAACAGCGCGTGTTGCAAGAGCTGGTTCCCTTGGCGGTACCTGAATCGCAACAACACGATCCGCTCTTGTCGGCCGCGGCGCAGAGTCGGTGGACGATCGTCGCTTTGAGTTCGAATCCGCAACAATCCCTGCGAGTCGTGTTGCAGTACGGATCGTCGAAACAGGCTCAGGCGGCTGCGACGGCACTTGCGGCGCTCTGGGACAGAGAGGTTCCTCAAGGGCGCGGGGCGGAACTCTTGCCGACCCGTGTCGAGAGCGATCAAGTGCGGATCTCTGCCGACGCACAGCAGTTGCAGGATGTGACCTCGTCCATGGCTCCCGAGATGCAGCGGTTGACCTCGGTCTCCGCACGCCGGGGCGCGATGAGCAACCTGAAGCAAATTGGGCTGGCGCTCCACAACGCCGCTAGCGATCGCACGCCGGCGCGACAGAGCTCTCGCTTTCCCGATGCGGCGATTCGAGATGCACAGGGTCACCCGCTGTTGAGTTGGCGCGTCGCTCTGCTCCCCTATCTTGGTCAAAACGAACTCTACCGGGAGTTTCGTCTCAACGAGCAGTGGGATAGCGATCACAACAAGAGGCTCATCCCCCGCATGCCCGCTGTGTATCGCATCGGACCGCCGGCGCTGGTCAACGCCGGCAAGACGTGCGTGTTGCTCCCGATTCGCGAGGAGACGATTTTTCCAGCGGGGCAAGCGGCGGCCTTCAGCGAGATCACCGATGGGCTGTCAAATACGATTCTCGGCGTCGAGGCCAACGACCAGCATGCCGTCACCTGGACCAAGCCTGACGACCTGGTGGTCGACTTCGAGAATCCCCAGGGTGCGCTCGGCGGCCACTTCGGCGCGGGATTCTTGGCCCTGATGGGAGACGGCTCGGTGCAATACTTTGAAGGGCTTGACGCTAAGCAGATCCAGGCACGATTCACGCGCGCGGGAGCGGAGCCGCTCGACCCCAGGTGAACTAGGCCAAAATCGGCCGCACGACTTCGCCCGTCACGTCGGTCAGGCGGAAGTCGCGTCCCTGGTAACGGTAGACCAGGCGTTTGTGGTCGATGCCCAGTTGGTGTAGCAGCGTGGCGTGCAGGTCGTTGACATGCACCCGGTTCTCGACGGCGTGGTAGCCGATCTCGTCGGTGGCGCCGTAGGTCATGCCGCCGCGGATGCCGCCTCCGGCCAGGAACATGCTGAAGGCCCGCATGTGGTGGTCGCGGCCGACGCCACCCTTGTTGGTCTGCGCCATGGGGGTCCGCCCGAACTCGCCCCCCCAGACGATGAGCGTATCGTCGAGCATCCCGCGCTGGTTGAGGTCGCGGATCAGTCCGGCCGTCGGGCGATCGCAGTCGCGGGCGCAGATCCGGAAGAACTTCGCCAGGTCGTTGTGATGGTCCCAGTCGCGGTGGTAGAGCTGGATGAAGCGCACGCCCCGTTCGGCCATCCGGCGGGCGAGCAGGCAGTTGTAGGCGAATGACCCGTCGGCCCCCTTGGCCCCGTACAAGTCGAGCACGTGCTGCGGCTCGTCCGCGATGTCCATCAGCTCCGGGACGCTGGTCTGCATGCGGAACGCCATCTCGTACTGGGCGATGCGCGTGTCGACCTCGGGGTTGGCCAACGCCTGATTGCGCAGGCCATCGAGCTTCTGCACGGCGCCGATCAGTTCTTGCTGCTGCTGCCGCGTAACGCCCGCCGGGCTGCTCAAGTAATGCACGGGATCGCCGTGCGACGAAAAGGCCACGCCCTGGTACCGGCTCGGGAGAAAACCGCTGTGCCATTGCCGCGTGGCGATCGGCTGCGGATTGCGGCCGTCTTTGCTCGTGCTAGTCGAGACGACGAAGCCCGGGTAGTTGTCGGCCTCGCTACCCAGTCCATAGAGAATCCACGAGCCCATGCTGGGCCGGCCCGAGATCGAGGTGCCGGTGTTCATCACGGTGTGGGCCGGATCATGATTGATCTGGTCGGTGTGCAGCGAGCGGACGATGCAGAGGTGATCGGCGACGCCGCCGATCTCGGGCAGCTCCTCAGTGATCTCGAGGCCCGACTCACCCCATTTGCGAAAGTTGAACAGGGGCGCCTGGCAGACGAGCTTTTGTCCCTGGAGCTGCGCGATCGGTTGTCCCGCGGTGAACGACTCGGGAATCGGCCGGCCATGCATCGCGGCCAGTCCCGGTTTGGGGTCGAAAGTCTCGAAGTGCGAGGGGCCCCCCGCCATGCAGAGGAAGATCACGCGCTTGGCGCGCGGCGCAAAGTGCGGCAATCCGCCGATGGCGGGAGCGATGCCGACCGACGAATTGCCCGCCAGCGCCGGGCTCGAGCCGCCGCTGAGCAAACTGGCGAGCGACGCCGCGCCTAACCCCAGCGACGTGCGCCCGAGAAACGCGCGCCGCGAGAGGCAGTCGGTTGCGGTGGGCTGTGGTTGAGCACGCATGAACGCTTCCTCCCCGTTCAATTCCGGGCCACGCACTCGTGAACGTTCAGGATGGCCCGGGCCACGGCGGTCCAGGCAGCCAGTTCCGGGGCCGGCAGATCGTCGGGCCAGCGTGTTTCGCCGACCTGGGCGAGGCTGGTTGCCGCGTCGGCGTCGGCCGCATAGCGCTCGCGATTGTGCGCGAGCAATTCGCCGAGCACGCCCAACTCGTCGTCGTGCGGATCGCGCGACGTGCATTCGCGCCAGGCCCAGGCGATGCGCGACCGATCGTCGCCAGGGGCTTCACGCAGCAGTCGGGCGGCCAGCGCGCGAGCGCATTCGACGAACGACGGATCATTCAACAGCGCCAGCGCGCTCTTGGGCGTGTTCGAAGGGGCGCGCTCCGCAGTGCATTCCTCGCGGCTTGGCGCATCGAACGCCAGCAGGCTCGGATGCAGGAACGTCCGCTGCCAATGCGTGTAGAGCCCACGGCGATGCTGTGCGTCCCCTGAGTCGGGCTTCCAGGTCCGCTTGGGAAAGTTCAAGAACTCCCAGTAACCTTCCGGCTGGTACGGTTTGACGCTCGGCCCGCCGATCGTGCGCACCAGCAAACCGCTGGCGGCGAGCGCCTGATCGCGGACCATCTCGGCGTCGAGCCGCCATCGCGCTTGCCGCGCCAGCAGGCGGTTTTGCGGATCGCGCCGCAGCTGCTCGGGCGTGGGAACCGACGCCTGCTGGTACGTCGCGCTCGTGACGAGCAGCCGGACGATCTGCTTGACGTTCCAACCGCTCTCGCGAAACTCAACGGCCAGCCAGTCGAGCAGTTCGGGATGCGACGGCAGTTCGCCCTGGGCGCCAAAATCGTCGAGATTCTTGGCCAGACCGGCGCCGAAGTAGAGCTTCCACAGTCGATTCACGAAGACCCGCGCCGTGAGCGGGTGCTCCGGTGCGGTGAGCCAGTTGGCCAGGTCAAGACGCGTCAAGCGCGCGGTCTCGGCCGCCGGCGCTGAGTCGCCGGCCGCGGCCGGCAGAAAGCCGGGCAGCCGTGGTTCGACGAGCTCGCCGCTGGCGTCGAGCCAGTTGCCGCGCGGCAAAATGCGTGTCTCGCGCGGCGGAACCGACACGCTGACCATCGACCGCGGAATCGAGGCCTCGAACTGCGTCTGCTCTTTCTTGAGATCCTTGAGCTCGCTCTCGAGCGATTTTCTGGTTTCGGCGTCGGCCGCATCGAGTGTGGCCAGTTGCGAGTCGAGCTCCTGCCGGCGCGCGGTCAGTTCCGCCAGCCGGGCGGACTGCTCGGCCGAAGGGAGCAGCACCACGGGGTCGTGATTGGCCGCCTTGTAGACGCCTTGGTCCTGCACGTCGGCAAAGAACGCGGCAAAGCTGTAGAAATCGCGCGTTGTATAGGGGTCGAACTTGTGGTCGTGGCACTCGGCGCAGCCGAGCGTCGCCGCCAGCCAGACGCCGGCGGTGGTGCGGACGCGGTCGGCGGCCGACTTGGCCAGGTACTCGCCCTCCTGCGCGCCCCCTTCTTCGGTCGTCTTGTTCAACCGGTTGTAACCGCTGGCGATGCGCTGCGCGAGGGTGGGATCGGGCAGCAGATCTCCCGCCAGTTGCTCGCGCGTGAACTGATCGAAGGGGAGATTGCTGCTGAACGCGTTGATGACGTAATCCCGGTACGGCCAGATCGGGCGTTCGACATCGCTGTGGTACCCGCACGAGTCCGCATAGCGCACCAGGTCGAGCCAGTAGATGGCTAGCCGCTCGCCAAAATGGGGCGAGGCCAGCAACTCGTCGACGAGTGCCGCGTAATTCGCGGCGCTGGGGTCAGCCGCGTAGCGTGCGACCGTCGCGGGCGGCGGAGGCAGTCCGGTCAGATCGAGCGCCAGACGTCGGGCGAGAGTCACCGGATCGGCCGGCGGCGCAGGCTCGAGCCCCTCCGAAGCCAGTCGTGCCCGAATGAAGCGATCGACCGGGTGTGGCGACTCGCCTGTGCCGGCGGCTGGGGGCTCGGCACGGACCGGCGCCGCATACGACCAATGCTCGTGGTAGTCGGCGCCTTGCTCGACCCAGCGGCGCAGGAGGTCGATTTGCCCGTCACTCAGGGGTTTGTTCGCCGCGGCCGGCGGCATTCGCTCGTCGGCATGCTCCGCTGTGATGCGCCGCAAGACTTCGCTGTCTGCGGGTTTACCCGGCGCGATCGCCGGCGATCCGCTGGCGGTCTCGCCGAACAGGCCCTCGCGCGTATCGAGCCGGAGATCGGCCTCGCGCGTTTCCTGATCCGGACCGTGACACTGGTAGCAGTGATTCGACAACAGCGGGCGAATGTCGCGCTGGAACTGGATCGGCGCACCGCCCGCGTCTGCTGCCAGCACCGAGTGCGTGCCGCAGGCTAAGAGCGCTCCGAGCGTGGCGAGTCCGCGAAGGGTCATCGTGGTCCGGCGGGGCAGGGGGGAGTGTGCGGCGGCGGGGTCCCTCAATGATAGCCAGGATGACGCGGCGACGCACGCAAATTGGGCTCGCGCCGACCCCCGTCAGCGGTTCTCCGCAGCGGCGAGTTCGTCACGGCTCAGCGCCCTGGCATAAACCCGTACATCCCGCAGGCGGCCCGAAAAAAAATCGCCGCTGCCGGCTCCAATCAGTACCGGAACCTGGGCCGGAAGTTCAAACGCCCGCGCTTCAAACGGCGTCGATTCTGCCACCAGGACGCCGTCGACATAAAGCTTCAGGCGCTCGCGGCCGCGGACGGCCGCGACGTGGCGCCATCCAGTTGGAAAGGCTTTGTCCCAAGTTGCGCACTTTCCCGCCTCGAGCGAATGGATCTGGCCCGACGGAAGCGTGCTGACGAATAGCCGCCCCTCGTGCTGGGCCATCGTCCAGGCTCGACAGTAGGTGACGTCGGGCGTGTGGTCGAGTCGCGCGACTTTGGTCCAGGCCTCTGGGACGTCGAAGCGATACACCTCGGCCAGCGGCAACGTGCCGCCGTACAACGCGCCGTTGTAGACGAGCATGCCCATCACTTCGCGCTCTTCACCCAGCCGGCCGACGTCTTGCCAGCGGTCATTGTCGCCCAGACGAAAAACCCGTCCGCTCGGCCAGGTGCCGACGTGCAATTGCCCGCGATGGACCGCGAACGAGTAAGTCTGCGTGTTGTCTCCGACGACTCCGAGCGACTTCCAGGCGTTGCCGTCGAAGCGAAACACGTAACCGCCGTCATAGCTTGAGGCCCAGAGGTAGCCGTTGTGCACGCCCAACGACTCGACGCGCAAGCCGTCGGGGGTCGGCAGCGACGTCCAGCGGCCATCCTCTTCGTAGCGAAAGAAGCCCGCCGGGCGGTACAGCGACGAGGCGTAGAGGCGATCCTGGAAGACGACGAGTCCCCCGACCGCGATCTGTTCGGGCCCAAAGCGGCCGACTTCCGTCCAGCGCTCGTTGTCGTCGAGCCGGTAAATGCCCCCGCCATCGTGCGGGTTCTCCGATTCAGTGAGGGCCGAGCCCGCGAGGCGATACTTCGCGCTCCCGGCGTAGAGCTGGCCGCGATATTCGGCCAAGGCGGAGATCGCGTTCGCCTTGTCGGGCGAGCCGAGGTCGAGCCACTTGTTCGTCGGCGCGTCGGGCTGATAGCGATAGACGTGCCCCGCCGCGTCCCGGGCCGGCTCGCAGGTGCCGGCGTAGAGGTCGCCGGCATGGGTCGCCAGCGCGAAGGCGAACACGGCCTCGCCGGGGCGTCCCTCGTCGCGCCACCGAGGTTCGGTGCCGGCGTCGATGCCGAATTGCAATTGTCGAGCATTGGCCTGGCACGAAGTGACGCCGGCATTGGTCCGCAGGCTCAGTTCGAACCCGACGCGGCGCGCCGCGTCGAACTGCGAGACGAGATCGCCCAGTTCCTCGTCCGTCGCACCGTCGGTGTTGACCCACAGCGAGACGGTGAACTCGCCCCGAGTGAGCTCGGCCAAGGCCGCGCCAGTTGCGGCGAGGTGGGCGCGGCGGCCATCGAAAGTGCCCCCGGCGTTGTCTTCGGTAGCCGGGCGCTCGGCCGAGAACCGGACACCCCGGTTGGTCGTCGGCACACCCTGAGGCCCCGCATCCCGCTCATCCGAAATGAGAGGCCAGTGCGCAAGAAGCGAGGTCTCTTCGGCCCGGGAGAAGAAGGGAACCACGCCGAGACCTGTCCCCAATAACCATCCCCAGCACAAGGAGCGCCACAGAGTCTTCACCGAGCACCTCGCCAGCTCTCTAAGTTCACGGGATGTTGACAGCGTCCCGACGCAGGGGCAGCATAGCGAAACCCCTGGTCACGCCTCGCTCGCACATTCTAACCGGAAAAACCTCCATGAGCGCATCACCTTGCCGCGGCCTCTCGATCCGAAAATTTGCCCTGCTGACGATGTTTGCCATGTGCGCGGTCGTCGCCGTTTCGACGCTCGCGGACGAGCCGCAGCCGCAGGCTGACGCCCAGCCGGCGCAGATGGCCCAGCCCGAGTACAACGAGGCTGGGGCCTTGCTCCGCCCCGAAGGGTACGAGCGCTGGACCCTCGTCGGCACCTCCGTTGGGCTCGATTATTCGAAGGATAAAGAGCAGGACGCCGGCGGCGAGAAGCTCGGCATTTTCCACAATGTTTACATGCAGCCCGAAGCGTTCGATCACTACGTCGCGACCGGCGAGTTCCCGGAGCAAACGGTGTTCGTGGTGACCAACAATCCCCCGCAGAAGCGTCAGGGGGATGACGAGATCAGCCGCCGG
>JAEUIK010000754.1 GCA_016793185.1 Planctomycetaceae bacterium
GGCGAACGGTTCGTTCAAGAGCGAGCTCTTGCCCGACCCGCTCACGCCGGTCACACAGATCAAGGTTCCCAAGGGGAACGTGGCCGAGACGTTCTTGAGGTTGTTGGTGGTGACCCCCTCGATCACGATCGCGCGCTTGAGATCGGCCGGGCGGCGCTGCGGGGGAACGTGGATCTCCTCGGCTCCCGACAGGTAGCGCCCCGTGAGCGACTCGGCGTTCCGGGCGACTTCGGCGGGCGTTCCTTGCGCCAGGACGCGTCCCCCCAGGCGACCGGCGCCGGGCCCGAGGTCGATGAGCTGGTCGGCCTCGCGCATCATCGCTTCGTCGTGCTCGACGACCAGCACGCTGTTGCCGAGTTGCTGCAGGTCGCGGAGCGCGGCGATCAGGCGGTCGTTATCGCGCTGGTGGAGGCCGATGGAGGGCTCATCGAGCACGTAACAGACGCCGACGAGGCCCGAGCCGAGCCCGCTGGCCAGGCGGATCCGCTGCGATTCGCCACCCGAGAGCGAGTCGGCAGCGCGATCGAGTGTCAGGTAGTCGAGCCCCACCTTGTGGAGGAATTCGAGCCGGTTGCGAATCTCGGCCAACAGCGGCTCGGCGATCGTGGCCGCGGTGCCGGCGAACCTGAATTCGCTCAGCCGGGCAGCGGCGCGCTCGACCGTCAGCGCCGTGAACTCGTGGATCGCCAGCCCTTGGATTTGCACGGCGCGGGCTTCCGGCTTGAGCCGGGCTCCACCGCAGGCGTGGCAGCGCACCTCGCCGCGGAAAGCCTCGAGCTGCTCGCGCGCCTTGGCCGCGGTCGTGGTCACGTACTGCTGTTCGAGCAGCGTCACGAGCCCGAGGAACTCGCCATCGCCGCGAAGCAGGTGCTCGTAGTCCTTGGGCTTGATCGTGTCCCAAGGAGTGTTTCGCCGATACCCCAGAGCGGCGAGATGCGCGGCCAACCGCTCGACGTGGGGTTCGGCGGCCGCCGCCGCGCTGCGCCAGGGGGCGACCGCGCCGGTCGCGAGCGAACGGCTGGCGTCAGGCACGATTAACTCGGGATCGAACTCGACGCGATAGCCCAGCCCTTCGCAGGTCGGGCAGGCGCCGTAGGGGCTGTTGAAGCTGAACGAGCGCGGCTCGAGCTCTTCGAAGCTGAGCTTGCAGCTCGGGCAGGCGTACTGCGTGCTGAACAGGCGATTCTGCCAGGCGGCCGGATTGCTCGCGTCGGCCGCCGGGTCGAGGAAGGTGACCAGCACGACGCCGTCGGCGTACTTGACCGCCAGTTGCACCGACTCGGCCACGCGCGGACGGACCCCCTCGCGGACTACGATCCGATCGACGACCGCCTCGATGTCGTGGTTCTTCTGTCGCACCAGCTCGGGTACGGAGTCGATATCGAAAACCTCGCCGTCGACGCGCACACGGACGAAGCCCGCCTTGCGAATCGCCTCGAAGACTTCCTTGTGCTGCCCTTTCCGCCCCCGCACGAATGGCGCCAACACCATCACCTTGGTGCGCTCGGGGAGGGCGAGCACTTCGTCGACGATCTGCTCGGGATTCTGTTGGCGGACGACTTCGCCGCATTGAGGGCAGTGGGCCTCCCCTGCCCGCGCATAGAGCAGGCGCAAGTAGTCGTAGATCTCGGTGGCCGTGGCCACCGTGCTCCGCGGGTTCAAGCTACCAGCGCGCTGATCGACCGAGATGGTCGGCTGCAGCCCGTCGATCAGATCGACATCGGCCCGCTCGAGCTGCACCAGGAACTGGCGGGCGTAAGTCGAGAGGCTCTCGATGTACTGTCGTTGCCCCTCGGCAAAGATGGTATCGAAGGCCAGCGAGCTCTTGCCGGACCCACTCAGGCCGGTGATGACGACAAGCTGGTCGCGAGGGATGTCGAGGTCGACGTTCTGCAGGTTGTGGACACGCGCGCCGCGGATGCGAATGACTTCGGCAGATGCGGCGGGCTGTTGCATAGCGAGCGCGGGAGAGAAGTGTGACTATTATCGCGTTTAGTCACGTTAGCAGCCATCCGCAGGAACGACAAGCGAGCGGTAGCGGCTGCTGACTTTGCCGCAGTCCACGCCAGCCTACCGAGGCCAGTGGCCTCGGCTACGGGCGAATCGTCAGGCATGGCTGCCTGACCTACGAGCTACGCGCCTCGATCTACTTCGCCGCTTGCTGCTCTTGCGCCGGCAGCAGTTCGAGCTTGAAGTTGCGGTACCGCACCTCGGTCTTGCCCCCCGAGTGAAGCTGCAGAGCGAAAATACCGCGCTTGGCGCCTGGCGGGTCGTCGAGGTCGACGCACTTCTGGCCGTTGAGAAACGTTTGGATGCGATCCCCCACGGCGACGATCTCGTACTCGTTCCAATCGCCCGGCTTGAGGTGCGATTCGCCCGACTTGTTCCAGAGCAGCGCCCGGCCGTGCTCCTCGTAGAGCTTGCCCCACCAGCCGGGGCCGATGTCGGCCTGGTAGCCCTGCACTTCGAGCGGCTTGTCGCCGTCGGCGATCGGTTTGCTGCGGAACTGGACGCCGCTGTTGCCGCGGTTGTCGACGAGCTTGACTTCGAGCTTGAGGAGGAAATCGCCGGCCAGCAGATCGCTGATCAGGAACTCGTTGTGGAGCAGGCCCTGGGTACGGCCCACGATCTCGCCGTTCTCGACGCTCCAGAGCTTAGTGTCGCCCGTCCAGCCGGTCAGGTCGCGGCCGTTGAAGAACGCCACCACCGTGTCGGCCGTCGCCAGGAGCGGCGTCTGGGCCGGGCTGGCGAGATAGGCGACCAGCGAGCGAATCTCGTGCTCCTTCAGCGGCTGGAAGATATCGTCGGGCATCATCGACTTCTCGCTCGCCTGCCGCTCGTCGATCTCGGCCAGCGGCACTTGCAGCACCTCGTTGGCGGTCTGCAGCGTCAACGAGTTGGCATCCTCTTCGCGGACGATGCCCGTCAGGATCCGCCCGTCGGTCGTGGAGATGACCGTGGGCATGTAATCCTTGGCCATCAGGGCGCTCGGGTCGAGCACGTTCGAGAGGAGGTAATCGAGATCGGCGCGATTCGAGCCGGTCAGCTCGGGGCCGACCTTGCCTCCTTGCCCGAACAGCGTGTGGCACTGTTGGCAGGTCTTGGCGAACATCGCCCGACCCAGGGCCAAATCGACCGGCTCGGGGGGCGCGGTCGTGAGCATCTTCTTGAAATCCTTGATGCGGTTCGCCACGTCGCGGCTCGAATCGCGGACGGTGCCCCAGACGCTGGAGACGCGCTTCAACAGCTCCTCATCCTTGAGATTCCGCAACTGGCGAATCACGTCGGCCGAGACGTCGCCGGTGGCGATCTGTTTGGCGGCGATGGCATCGAGCAGTGCGTTGGCGTAACTCGAGCGGGCGGCCAGGGTATTGAGCGCGTCGCGCTTTTCGGCCGAGCCCAAGCGAGCATAGACGGCCAGAATGGCGGCCGGCGTCTGGCCATCGTCGTACGCCGCCAGACCGCGCAGCACGGGGCCGCGGAGTGCTTCGTCGGTGAGTAGCCCTTGCAACGTGGGAGCCAGCTTTTCGTCCTTGGCGGCCAACAGCGACTCGAGCGCCGCCTGGCGCGCCGCAAGATCCTGCGATTTGTCGGAGAGCACGCCTCGCATCGCGGCCAGGGCTTCCGGATCGCCAAACGTGACGGCCAACGCCCGGGCGGCGGCGCGAATCGGCTCGCTGGGGCTGGCGCTCAGTTTGGCGGCCACGGCCGGCCAGCCCGAGGGCATCGCGACGCGCCGCCGTCCGCGGAGCGCCAGGTTGATGCCGTCGAGGCAATTCTGCTGCTGCGCGGGATCCGTCATATCGGCCAGCGCCGTCACCAGCAGATCGAGCGCTTCGGCGTTCCCTTCCGCTCCGATCTTGCGCACCGTATAGGTCAGCAGAAGCGGGATCTGCGAGCTGCGGGCGATCGCCAGGGCCTCGGCCGAGTTGCGGCCGATGATGGGCTCGAGCGCGTACCAGTACATGAGCGGCAGGTTGTGGTCGCCGACGTCCTCGCTGTGTGCCACGAGCCCGCGGAGAATCCCGGCCCGCCGCCCGACCGAGATCTTGTTCGCGGCCGAGGCCAGCTCGCGGCGGACGACCTGCGAGGAGTCGGCCTGGGCCAGTTTTGCCAGTTGGGCTTCGAACGTTTCGGCCCGTCCTGCTTTCTCGGCAAGCAGGCGGATCGTCCAGGCGCGGACGTGTGGCATGTCGCTACCCAGCAACTCGCGGGCGCGATCGTCGTCGAACGCGCCGATCACATGCAGCGCCCAGAGACCGCGGAGGCGGCGCGTTTCGTCGGCGTGGCTGCAGGCCATTTCCCAGAGGGTCGTTGCGACGCTCGGCGCAAGCTTGCCCGCGGCGGCTCGCTCTTGCAACTGCCGCCGCGCGTGGCGGACGTACCAGTCGTTCTTTTCGAGCATCAGGACCGCCAGCTCGGCGTCGCTTCTGGCCGCCATATCGACTGGGGTGTGCTTCGTTTCGCCGTAAACGATCTTGAAGATCCGGCCGTTCGAGCGATCGTGGATTTCGGTCTCAAGGCGGTGGCATTGGTTCTTGTCGTACCAGTCGATCATGTACGCCTGGCCGTCCGGTCCGTAACGCAGATTCAGGATCTGCGACCAGCGATCGTTGGCCAGGAGAAAGTCGGGGCCGTGGTGCGCCACGTAGCCCGACCCCTGCGGCTCGAGAATGTCCTGGTTGATCCGCGCGCCGTGGATGTTGTTCATGAAAATCTGCCCGCGGTACTTCTCGGGCCAGGCGCCGCCGAGATAGATCATGCAACCGCTGTGGGCATGACCGCCGCCCGCCGCGTCGGAGCGGTCGTTGCCGGCGTGCGGACGCTCGCCGACCCAGTGCACGTGATCGGCGACGGTCTTGATATCGTCGTAGGTGAAAGGGTTGAAGTGCTTGCCGGCCTGGCGGTGGTAGCGTGCTCCCGGACAAAGATGGAACAGGTGTGGAATGACGCACGAGGTGAGGAACGCGTCGCCGTAGTCGTTGAAATCGACGCCCCAGGGATTGCTGGTCCCTTCGATGAAGACTTCGAATTCGTGCCGGGTCGGATGGTAGCGCCAGATGCCGGCGTTGAGCGGCGTGCGTTCCTTGTCACGCGCACCGGGCTTGCCGACGCGCGAGTGGGTGAAGACTCCATGGCAGCCGTAGAGCCAGCCGTCAGGGCCCCAGTTGAAGGTGTTGAGCGTCTCGTGCGTGTCCTGGAAGCCCCAGCCGTCGAGCAGCACCTCGGGGGGGCCGTCGGGTTGATCGTCGTGATCGCGATCGGGAATGAACAGCAGCTCGGGCGCGGCGCCCACCCACACGCCCCCGAAGCCCAGCTCGATGCCGCTCACCAGGTTCAGCTTCTCGGCGAAAACCTTGCGGGTGTCGAAGTCGCCGTCGCCGTCGGTGTCTTCGAAGATCAGGATGCGATCCTTGGCCTGCTCGGGCTTCACGCGCCAGGGATAGTTGTACGCTTCGGCAATCCAGAGCCGGCCGCGGTCGTCGATGGCCATGGCGATCGGCTGCTGCACGTCGGGCTCGCCGGCAAAGAGCTTGACGCTGAACCCCTCGGGCAACGTCATGGCCTGGGCGGCCTCGGCGGGCGTGAGGCCATCATGGACGTACACATCCTGCGTGAGCGCTTGCTGGTCGGGCGGAAATACCGGGCGCTGGGCATGCAGCCGAAAGTCGTCGAAGTTGACGTGCCCCCAGCCGGTGCTCGAATTGTCGACCAGGCGGACGAAAATCTCCGCCCCTTGATGCGGCGTCAGGTCGATCACGGCGGCGCGGAGCTGCTCGGTATCGTCGCCGGTCGCCTTGGCGATGACCTGTTGATTGTCGCGGCGAACCAGCTCGACGCGGGTGGCCGGCGTGCGGCCGCCGGCGACCAGGAAGCTGGCGAACGGGTGCGTCACTTTGAAAGGCGCCGACGTGAGCGTTCCCTGGGGGGCATCGCCGCCGCGCTCGTAGGTTCCCACCCAGTACTTGCCCGTGTGCCGGCTGTGCATGTCGCCGCGGCGAGCGTGGACGGTATCCCCCTCGACTGGCTGCTTGGCGAACGCCTCCCCTTCGGCCACCCACCCGGTCAGGTCGCCCGACTCGAAGTCGAGGTGCAGCGGCTTGCCATCGACGCCGGTGGGAACGATTCCTGGCGGCGAAGTCGCAGCAGCACCGTCGGCCCCTCGGGCAGCCTGAGTTTCGATCGCGCCCCAAACGACGAGACACGCGGCCAGGCACTGCAGAGGGCCGCTGATTTGCTTGGTCACCGCTCGCGTCACGTCACCTTCTCCCCACGGGCTGCCGATTGGACGGGGGCGGACCCCCCGGAAAATTGCCTCCATTTATAGCACGCGGGCGGGGCCTATGCTCGGTTTACCGACTCCCGGTGCAAGCCCAGGGAGCCGGCCCCCCTCGCCGCCCTGGTCGAACAGGGCGAAGATGGTAAAAACGCGGTTGGTAGCCCTCACTT